>JANTFQ010000193.1 GCA_024763405.1 Calditrichaceae bacterium | reverse complement strand
GCTGCTAAAGCGACACCTTGTTCTGCGTTGATGGATGTGCCATTGTCGTTCAGGCTAATACCAGCAGTACTGGTGTTTCCAAACACAAAGACGAGTGCAACAATCATTGCCAAACCGGCTGCTGCTTTTACATACGCGTTTAACTTGTTCATGGTAATTCTCCTTGTTGGGTTGTATTATTTGAAATTCAACCCTTATAACAGGAAGGGTAGGGTTCATATTCCCGTTTTTTCAAATTATTTGCAATTTATGTAAATATGAGAATCCCGTGACACTTTTGTGATATTTAAAAAGGAAGTAATAGGCAGAGAAAAAAAGGGGCGCAGTAGACCGCGCCCCATTGGAAAGTATTAATAGTAACCGAAATAACGATCCAGTTCCCACTGATGAACCTGGGAAATATAATCGCTCCATTCCTGTTTCTTCGATTCGATAAAATGGAAAAAGATATGATCGCCTAAAGTTTCGCGCATTAATTTGCTCTTTTCAAACGATTCAATTGCTTTTTGCAGATTAGAAGGCAGCGGCTCAATTTTATAGCGGCTTCTTTCTCTCTGACTCATGGTAAAAATATTTTTATTTACCGGATCGGGACAATCCATTTTGTTCTCAATTCCGTCCAGACCTGCGGCCAGCATGACCGCTAAGGCCAGATATGGATTTGCTGCGGGATCGGGCATACGCACTTCGGCGCGGGTGCTTTTACCGCGTTTGGCAGGGATACGAATCATTGGGCTCCTGTTACGTTCGGACCAGGCAATATTCACCGGCGCTTCAAACCCGGGCACCAACCGCTTATAGGAATTGACCAGCGGATTGGTAATTGCAACAAACGCTTTGGCATGTTTTAACAGGCCTGCAATATACCAGCGCGCTTCATTACTTAGTTGATATTCCGCCTTTTCATCATAAAAAATATTGTCTTTATCTTTAAAGAGCGACATATGTGTGTGCATTCCGGAGCCGTTAATTCCATAAACCGGTTTCGGCATAAAAGTAGCGTGCAAACCATAATCCTGTGCAACCTTACGAACCACAAAACGAAATGTGGCGATGTTATCGGCTGTGGTTATGGAATCTTCGTATTTAAAATCAATTTCATGCTGCCCATTTGCCACTTCGTGATGTGCCGCTTCCACTTCAAATCCTAAATCCTGCAGTTTATTCACAATTTCCTGCCGCGCTTCTTCGCCCAGATCAATGGGGGCTAAATCAAAATAGCCGGCAAAATCATGCGTATCAATTGTAGGGATTCCCTTTTCATTTTTATGAAACAGGAAAAACTCGGCTTCGGGTCCCGCAAACATTTTATACCCCATGTCAGCAGCTTTTTTACAGACCCGTTTAAGCGTAGAACGCGCACAGCCAGCAAATGGCGTAAAATCCGGATTCTGAATATCACAGATTATACGGGCAATTCGGCCCTGTTTATTTTCCCAGGGTAATACACGGAAAGAATCATAATCCGGAGCAAGCAGCTGGTCGGATTCCTCAATACGCGAAAACCCTTCGATGGAGGAACCGTCAAACATTACTTCGCCATCCAAAGCCTTTTCAAACTGGGATGAAGGAATCTCCACATTTTTATTTACACCAAAAATATCACTAAACTGCAGGCGTAAAAAACGGACGTCTTCATCCTTACATATCTTTAGTATCTCTTCTCTGGTCATAATCTTTCCCCTTTGTATGAATTAGTATATTTACATTTTTTGCGTATTTTAATAATCACTTGTTCTAATATATGACATATTTATACGTAATGAAAGTTTTTTATTACCATATTTGCATTTTTTCATCTACAGCCAGACATACACATTAAATAGAATCAACAACCGATTAACGTTGAAATGGAGATGCCGTATCCGGAAATGATCTTTATCGGCAGAATTTTAAGTATCTAAACAGAAAATTTAAATCAAAGCAAAAAAAGGAGAGTTTGGCAAGGTTCCCTTCGACTCCGCTCAGGGAACAGCTTAATGGGTGCGGTGGCTGAGCGGAGCCAGAACCAGGTGACTGAGCGGAGTCGAAGCCACAGATGCTAAATAGTTTCGAAGTCCGGTGACTGTGCAGGATCTCCATCCGGTGACTGAGTGGAGCCAGTACCAGGTGGCTGAGCGCAGTCGAAGCCAAAGTTGCTAAATAGTTTCAAAGTCCGGTGGCTGAGCGGAGTCGAAGCCCCGGCTATGGCTTTCATTCTGACATTCAGAAAATTTATGTAACTCAATATAGTTTTGACTGATCAACGCTTCTTTTTTTTTATGCCCCCAACCCTGTACCTGTTTTTCTCTATAAAAAGCGTCATCTATTCGTTGATATTCTTCAGCATATACTAATTTTACCGGCAAATGTTTTTTTGTATAATTTGCACCGAGACCATTTTGATGCTGCCATAAACGTCTTTCCAGATTCTTCGTGCTGCCGGTAAAATATGAGCCATCATCACATTTCAGAATATACATATATGCCATTTGTATCCTCTAAAATCTATAAGTAGGGTTCCCTTCGACTCCGCTCAGGGAACAGCTTAATGAATCCGGTGGCTGAGCGGAGTCGAAGCCCCGGCTAACATCAATCCCCTTTATTAAGAATTTTTTCGATGCGTTTTTTATGGCGCTCTGCGCCGGCGGGCGTTTCTAAAAATATTTTAACAATTGATTTGGCTATTTCTGGACCGATAATTTTTGCACCCAAAGTAAGCACATTTGCATAATTATGTTCGCGGGCGCTGTGGGCTTCAAATGTATTATTGCATTTTGCCGCTAAAATTCCGGGAATCCGGTTTGCAGCCATTGCCGAACCGATGCCCACGCTGTCAATAATAACCGCCCGGTCCGCTTTTCCCGCGGAAACCGCTTCGGCCGCAGAAAAGGCGTAATCGGGATAATCACAGGCTTCAGCGGAAAAGGTTCCCAAATCATGTGCGATATAACCCAGCTTATGCAGATACGGTATCAGCCATTTCTTCATTTCAAAACCGCCATGATCGGAAGCAACTGCAACGACTTTAACCGGAAAAATATCGGTAAATTTATCCGAATCGATTGGAACAGAACGATCTTCTTCGATGCGGACACCAAGTTCTGCTGCCAGATCCCGCGCCAGTGGCGTAACCAAGGTTCCCTTTTTTATAAGCACAACTTTGGCGCCTTTGGCCGCTTTGCGGATTTCTTCCTGGGAGACTACTTTTTTCATAGTAACTTCTGCTTCCGTTATGAAAACTAAATTTTATTATGTCAGAGTTCCGGTAGATTTCTCCACACTTTCAATCAGAGCACCACTGCTAATCAGTTCCCTTGCCCGGTCAATGGCCAAATGCATCAGTCGGTCTTCTTTCCAGTGCGCAATTCTCCCACGTACCAGTCCCAGCGCCAAATCGGTTGCCGGCGCAGGCTGCAGCGGAGCCCTCAAATCCAAAGCCTGGGCCGCGCAGATCAATTCTACCGCTAAAACATTACAGGCATTTTCTGCAATTTCCAACGCTTTTCGGGCAGCAAATGTCCCCATACTGACATGGTCTTCCTTATTTGCCGACGTCGGAATGGAATCAACACTGGAAGGATGGGCTAAAACTTTATTTTCTGAAACCAGCGCGGCAGCGGTTACCTGGGCAATCATAAAGCCCGAATTTAAACCGCCTTCTTCGGTGAGGAATCCAGCCATTTCACTGACGGTGGGGTCCAGCATATGCTCAATACGGCGTTCGGCGATATTGGCCAGCTCCGCGAGGATCACGCCTAAATGATCCGCAGCAAAAGCAACTGGTTCACCGTGAAAATTTCCGCCGGAAAGCACATCGCCGTTATCGGGAAACACCAGAGGATTATCAGTGACGCCGTTCATCTCCCGTTCGAATACAGTTTTTACATACTTAAAGCCGTCACGCACTGCGCCGTGTACCTGCGGGATGCAGCGCAGGCTATAGGCGTCCTGCACCTTGTGGTCGGAAAAGCGGTGTGATTCCACAATGGGACTGTCCTGTAAAATTTTTAACACATTGGCAGCACTTTCCATTTGTCCCGGATGACGCCTGATTTCGTGAATGCGCGGATCAAAGGCTGTTAGCGTGCCCAGCAGCGCCTCCAGACTCATCGCCCCGATAATATCGGCGCTTTTAATGAGTGTCTGCGCCCGTAGCAGCGCTTTTAATCCATAGGCCTGAATCGCCTGTGTCCCGTTTAATACGGCCAATCCTTCTTTGGCCCGTAGTTCGAGCGGCTTCAAACCGGCACTCTGAAGAGCCTGGGCAGCGGGGATGCGCTGTCCGTCAAAAAACGCTTCACCCTCGCCTAATAGTAAAAGCGCCATATGTGCCAGGGGTGCTAAATCCCCGCTGGCGCCCACCGAACCTTTTTGCGGTACAACCGGAACCACATCTTTGTTTAATAAATTGGTCAGCAGCTGAACCGTTTCCAGACGGATGCCGCTGAAACCGTGGGATAGATTTTTAACTTTCAGCAGCATCATTAAACGCACGATTTCCTGCGGCATTGGTTCGCCCACTCCGGCAGCGTGACTAAGCACCAGGCGGCGCTGCAGTTCGGCTGTTTCTTCTTTTTTTATGCGTACATCGGCAAACTTGCCAAAACCGGTGTTGACGCCATAAACCGTTTTCTCCGAATCAACCACTTTTTCGATTATTTTTCGGCTGGCATTTATCTGACCGATTACTCTTTCGCTCAGTTCCACCTGCGGCTTTTCCTGCAGGAAGAAGCGAATATCTTCTAAGGTTAAATCCTCTTCGGTAATTATAAGTTTATGCACAGTTGTTCTATCCTTTTTATTTAATAAATCACAAATTACAAAAAACAAATCTCAAATCAGTCGGTTGACTGCTCCGCCTACAAACATGATAAATACCTAAAAAAAAACTCAAACCCGAAGAGAATCTTCCGTGCCGATGCGGAATCTACGAGCAATAGATTCCCCCGTCGAAAGCCGGACAGGCTGCCTTCGTGGGAATGACGCTTTTTAGGCGCAGGTAAAACTTCGGTTAATTTAATATTTATTGATTGCTTTTTGAGAGTTGTTTGTCATTTGTATTTTGTTTTTTGGAACTTCTTCTTAATATTCCTTGT
>JANTFQ010000192.1 GCA_024763405.1 Calditrichaceae bacterium | reverse complement strand
TGGGTAACTGTTTTGATTTTACAATTTTATGTTTATTTGTTATTTGATACTTGTTTATTGTAATTTTTCAAATTTCATTTTAATATTTTAATTAGAAACCATACTTTCTGAAACGCCTGTTATAAGCTTGCTTTTATCTCATCCATAAAGCGTTCGGCCAGTTCCCGCGCTTCCTTTTCCGTTGCCGCTTCGGAAATGACACGTACAATCGGCTCGGTATTGGATTTACGCAGATGCACCCAACTGTTTTCAAAATCGATTTTCACACCGTCCAGCAAATCAATCGGCATCTCTTTATATTTTTCGGCCATTGCTTCCAGCACTGCATCGGGATTACGACCCTCGATATTCACTTTCAGTTTCACCATCGCGTACTGCGGCAGTTCCGCGCGCAATTCCTGCAGGGTGCCGCCGAATTCCAGCAGCATTTGCAGAGTTAAAGCAGCTGCTACCGGCGCATCGCGTCCCAAATGCACTTCCGGCAGAATCACCCCGCCGTTTCCTTCCCCACCGAGAACCGCGTCTATTTCCTTCATCTTTTCGGCCACATTAATTTCGCCGACCTTACTGCGTACAAACATACAGTTGTTGTAATTGGCAATATCTTCCGAAGCGCGGGAAGTGGACATATTCACGGCCATACGTCCCATCTGTTTGCTGAAAACCAGTTTGGCGGCAATGGCCAGCGTGTACTCTTCGCCGATAGGCGTACCGGTATTATCCACGATGGCACAGCGATCCACATCCGGATCAACGGCAAAACCCAGATCGGCTTTCTGCTCTTTAACCGCCGCACTCAGTTGTTCCAGATTTTCCGGAATCGGTTCCGGTGTGTGGGCAAATTTCCCGTTTGTTTCCTGATTAATGGCAATGACTTCACAGCCGAGTTCTTCGAGCAGTTTCGGCATAATAATGCCGCCCGCCCCGTTTACCGTATCCACCACCACTTTAAACCGGCGCTTGCGAATGGCCTCCACATCAATAAAAGAAATTGCTTTTACTTTTTGAATATGACGATCGATGGCGCCCGGATCGTCGGTTACCGAACCCAGTTCCGACCAGGGTTTAAAATCCGTTTCGTTTTTATCGGCCATAGCATACACGGTTGCAGCCTCTTCCGGATTCAAAAAGCGTCCGTCGCCCCCCATAAATTTTAACCCGTTCCACTGAATGGGATTGTGACTGGCGGTGATGGCAATGCCCCCTGCCGCCTGGTGATGTTCAATTTCTAGCTGCACAGTGGGCGTGGGTACAATACCAATATCGATTACGGTACAGCCGGAAGCCGCCAGAACGCCTTTTACCAAATCGGTTACAAAGGGACCGGAAACCCGTGAATCGCGCCCGAGAATTACTTTGCCGCCCTGCATATATTTTGCAAAAGCCGCCGTATATTTTGCGATAACCGCCGGTGTAAACGTACTGCCTGTTTCGCCGCGGATGCCGGAGATTGATACCATCAATGAAGCCACATTTCCCTCCCGGAATTATTCGTGTAGACAGAAACGAAAAATATAATTCGTTTCGCACATAAACACAAGAGAGACGAGGAGATTTTGCTGAAACAGAGTGATGTTTTCCGTTGTCCGGAAAATATAAACTTTGGCCACGGATTGCCCGGATAAACAAAACCGATTCGTTTAATTAACGATTGCAGATTAACGAAATATGATTTTAGAAATCCTTGTGAATAAAATGGATATGGAAATATAGAAGGAAAATAAAAAAATGAAGCTTCTCTATTCGAAGCAACCTATTTTAAAATCAATTAGAAAATTATTTTATTAATGTCATTTTGCCGGTTTTATTTTGCCCGTTAGCGTACAATCGGTAAAAATAAATGCCTGACCCCGCCTGATCCGCCTGCCAGTTTAACTGATGTTTCCCGGCATTAAAAGTACTATTTGCCAGCGTACTTACGCGCCTTCCCCGGATATCAAAAACATCCAATCGTACCTTCGTCGTCTGGTTTAATGTGAAAGAGATTACGGTGGAGCTATTAAATGGGTTTGGATAGTTCCCATTTAATTGAAACAGCTGAGGCGTCCCTGTAGGATTTGTTGCAATAGCGTGTGGGTAATCATAGAAATAGGTAACTGCAAATACCCCGGATGTATTCTCAGGAAGCGTCAGTACCCGGCTATCCGGATCATAGAAAGTATAACTTGTATCCGCGTGTTTTACATCATGAATGACCAGTCGTTCGAAATTGATGGCGAGCGGATTCATTTTTATTTCCCTCGGGTAAGGCAGCGCATTATAGCGGTAATAAAGAGTCGCTGGCTCTTTTTTTAACAGAAGTTTTCCGTAAAGATAAGCATAGTACCCCGTTTCGATTGAATGATACGCTGCTTTCCAGCCACTGCCCTTGTTTTCATCCCAGTAACCGCCGCCGTAGGAAACCCGGCCACCTATCCTGGAGCGATCGGCAAAGACTTCACCATATTGATGATCTACAAAATATTTCCGGAAAAACTCGAGACTTTCATCTGCCATTTGCAGGTACCAGTCTTCCCCTGTAATTTCATACATCAAAAGTCCGGCAGTAACCGCCTGTTCCATTTGCCACCAGGCTTTTGCTGTATCCACGGCGCCATACATATACATTTCACCTGTACTCCGGTCGTAGTCTTTATACGGACCACCGTATTCATGATCGTACCCTTTATTCCACACATCTAAAATTAAATTTTCAGCAGCGGCCAGGTATTCCGGCTGCGGATCGATCCGGTAAATGCGGGCCAGGCACCAGGCTGTTTTGAGGACATGCCCCATAATCGTTCGCTGTTGCGAGGGATCGATTACCCAATCGGAAAAATAAAGTTCGGCAAATCCAATTTTCTGTTCGCCCATACTGGCTACTAAATAATCGAAGATATTGTCTTTTAATTCCAGAAGCCGGTCAGAATACTTTGCATCTCCGGTTAACAGGTACAAGTTGTAAAGATGTGTGGTAATGGCATCTACTGTCGCGTTAAAACTTTTGGCAACAGGGTTGGAACCGTTTCGCGAAACCTGGTCATAATAACCAAAATAATCCGACCTGGAGTCCCATAGATACTGGTCATTAAATTCAAGTCCCTTTTCTATCTGCTTCCAACTATTGGTATCCCCTGTGGCTTCGTAATCTGCCATAAGACCTAATAAAGCATAATGCTGATCGAAAGCGGATTTATTTTCACCGGTGCTTGGATAGCTTCCATTGCTATTAGAATGATTAAACCAGCCGCCATATTGCTTATCCCAAAGATATGAATTCATAAAGCCCAATGCCGAGTGTGCTAATTCCAGATATTCTTCATTCCCTGTCAACATAAAGGCTCGGGTAAAACCATAGGCATCCCGGGACTGTGAAACCACATTCTTTGTTGCGGTATTAAAAACCTGACCCTCTCGGTTCACATCCATATAAAATCCACCATTGGTCTTATCTTCCACGCCAACCCAAAACTGAGCGCAGCTATCCACATAAGCAGGAAGCCGATCCGGCTCGGTTAAATAAAGACCCGTGGGCTGATATTGTCCCGAAAGATTCGTGGCAATCAGGAAAAACATCACTAAGAGCAGGTTTGTTTTAGGCATTGAATTCCCTCGTTCAAATTGATTTTTGTGGTTATACAGGTCATTCGATTTGAGGTTAAGGTAAAGATAATTTTAGCAGAAGCAAATAGAAATATGGTTAAATGAAAAATCAGGTAACCCCTGCATTTCCAATTATCCCGGCAAGTAAACCAGCAGCCTGGCTATATTGATTGGCATACCGAAGTGCAAAAATATAAAAAGGGCGCGACCAGCGCGCCCCTTTTGTGAAACGGATTACTCAGGCGAAGCGCTCTGCGTTTTTCGCAATAAAATCAAAATCCGCTTCCGGTACATCCTCTTCTTCGAAAATAGCGCCAACCGGACATTCCGGTAAACAGGCGCCGCAGTCGATACACTCATTGGGATCAATATAAAGCTGTTCCCCGTTTGTGCGCATCTTCTGCAAATCTTCTTCAGAAGTTATATCATAGCCCTCGGCCGGATGGATACAGTCTACCGGACAGACGTCCGCACAGGCAGTATCGCAGACACCGGAACAGGGGCTTGTGATGACATGTGGCATTCATTTTCTCCTTTTTTAAAGAAACGATCTTGTAAAACAATTTTCTTTGCTCAATTATTTCGTATTGTTTTATTAAATATAATTTGTCAATAGTGTCCGATTAAATGGTGATGATCTAAAATTTATTTAATTTTCTTCAAACTAACCCTCCCCTCCCGCCGGCCGGCGGATTTTTCCTCCCTTCCCAAAAAAGGGAGGAGATTACCCTTCGACTTCGCTCAGGGTACAGAAGTGGGTTGGTTTTAAGTTCCTATAAAACAGACATCGCTCTTCACATTGATATCACGGACATTAATTATAATTTCGTCTAAAACCTTGCTCTGACCCTCTCCTTAGTCTGTTGTAAAAGAAAGAGTTACCGCGAAGTGGATACTTTGTGGAGAGATGTTTCTTAAGACAATAATTTGAATCGTTGCTGCGTTTTAGCTTAAAAGTAATACAACCGTACTTTAAAGACAGATACAAATTAATCCGGCAAAGACCTATATTAAACAGTTGATTCTGTTCCTATTTATTTTGAAATTAGAGCCAACCGTTTTACTGAACAGGCAGAACTCTTGAAACACCTTTTTTCTATACTCGTGCTTCTTCTTTTTTCTCAGCCGCTCTTTGCACAAGAGGCGGAATCCCTTTCCATTGGAAGTGACTCTCTCTCTACTGTAACCGATTCACTTGCAGCGAATCAAAAAGCAAAAAAGCCCCACAAACGTAAACCTGCTTTTTCAATGGAACCGGTTCAGTACAATCTTGCCGCAACCAGGGTCAGCGTTCCAAGCGCAGTGTACCGCTATGAAGATAATATTCATATTGCCTACAACGGTTTTGCCGACGCCTTCCGTAATGAGCCGCTTTTTCAGATATTTGATTTCCTTGAAATGGGTGAACCGCGTTATCTTTCCGCCCTGCACCTGATGCCTTCGCAAACCAGTGTCTATTATGAAGGACACCTGCAAAACGATCCCATCAGCGGTTTATTCAACACCCGTTTCCTTTC
>JANTFQ010000191.1 GCA_024763405.1 Calditrichaceae bacterium | reverse complement strand
ATAATCGGTGCGGGACCTGCCGGATTGCGGGCAGCGCAGGAAGCGGAAGAGGCTGGCCTGCACTATTTAGTGCTTGAATCGGGTGAAATCGGACAGGCCTGGCGGAATATCCGGCCGGATATGCGTATGCTTTCACCCTGTCATCCACAGCGGGACTGGACCAGTCTACACTATAAATTCCCCATCTGGAAAATGGATACCGGCCGGCCTTATTGCACGGCTGCAGAATTTGTGCGTTATCTGCAGGCGTTTGCCGAACACTTTAAGCTTAACATTCGCACCAAAGTTACGGTGGATTCCGTTCACTTTGACAATGGCCATTATCTGATTTATACCGATAGTGGTAAGCGGTACCGTACCCGTAATCTGGTGATCGCCGCCGGCGTGTTTGGCAGTCCCTACATTCCATCGATTCCCGGTGTACAGGGAAATCCGAATATCCTTCACTCAAATGACTATAAGGGAGCAGAGGCCTACAAGAATGAACGTGTACTGATTATCGGCGCCGGAAACAGTGCGGCGGAAATTGCAGTTGATTTGGCCGGCAAGGCGATGGTTTATCTGATTAGCCGGGGTGAACTGACATTTTTTTCTGAAACGCAAAAATTACAAAATATCCGCGGCATATCCGAAAGCTATCTTAAAGAGCTGATAAAGATGGAAATTATCCGCTATTATAGCTATCAGGAGATCCAGGAAATTAAAGGAAACAGGGTCTATTTAAAAAACCGGATGCTCGAGGTGGATAAAATTATTTTTGCCACCGGCTACCGCCCCAGCCTTAAAATGATGGACTCTTTGCAATTGCGCAGTAATAAATACGCGGCGCCCGAAATAACCATGACCGGTGAAAGCATCCAGTATCCGGGACTCTTTTTCATTGGACCGCTTGCGTTTCAAACGCCTTCCAGTACTGTAATTCACGGTTTTATTAAACAAATATCCGTAACCATCCAACGCATTCGGGAACGAATTCAAAGTCAACCGGAATCTGTGCTGACGCGTAATAAGAAAAATGCTATCTAAACAATATTAAGAAAGGTATTAAATGTTAAATAAAGATTTTCAACTTAAAATAGGTCTGGCCGAAATGCTGAAGGGCGGCGTAATTATGGATGTCACGAATCCTGATCAGGCAAAAATTGCCGAAGACGCCGGCGCCGTTGCCGTAATGGCACTGGAACGCATTCCTGCCGATATTCGCGCCGATGGCGGTGTGGCCCGAATGTCCAACCCGAAAATGATTAAAGAAATCCAAAAGGTGGTTTCTATTCCTGTGATGGCCAAATGCCGTATCGGCCATTTTGCCGAAGCGCAAGTATTGCAGACGCTGGGTATCGATTTTATTGATGAAAGTGAAGTCCTGACCCCGGCTGATGAGAAAAATCATATCTGGAAACATGATTTTAAAGTACCCTTTGTTTGCGGCTGCCGGGATATCGGCGAGGCGCTGCGCCGGATTGGTGAGGGTGCAGCGATGATTCGTACCAAAGGTGAAGCCGGTTCCGGTAATATTGTAGAAGCGGTGCGTCATATGCGTTCGGTACAGGGCTCTATCCGCCATATTCAAACCCTGTCTGACGATGAACTTATGGCGTATGCTAAAAATATCGGCGCTCCGGTTGACCTGGTTATGTATGTAAAAGAACACGGCAAACTGCCGGTGCCAAATTTTTCCGCGGGCGGAATCGCGACTCCGGCGGATGCTTCTTTGATGATGCAGTTGGGCGCGGAAACAAATTTTGTTGGTTCTGGTATTTTTAAATCCGAAGATCCAGCGGCAAGGGCGAAAGCCATTGTGCTGGCCACCACGCATTTTGATGATCCCGATACGGTTGCGCGCGCCAGTGAAGGATTAAAAGAAGCGATGCCCGGCCTGGAAATGAGCGCCATTCCCGAAGAAGAACAGCTTAATAAACGGGGCTGGTAATTGAATATTGGTATCCTCGCTCTTCAGGGCGATTATGTTAAACATGCCCGGGCTGTCGAAAAGCTCGGGCATACTTCTATCTGTCTGAAAGAGGCAGATACGCTGCAAAAATGCGATAAGCTGATCATCCCCGGCGGTGAATCCACGGCCATTATCCGCTTAATTGAAAAATTAAAGCTGCGTCCGGCGTTGTTGGAATTTGCTGCGGAACATGCTGTTATGGGCACCTGCGCCGGTTTAATTCTGTTGAGTAAAATTCCCGGTAATTTACCTTTCCCCTCGCTGGGACTGATTGATATTGAGGTGGAACGCAATGCCTATGGACGGCAAATCGATTCATTTATAGATACGGTACAGATTACTTTGAATGGTCAGGAACAGGATTTTGAAGGCGTCTTCATCCGTGCGCCTAAAATTAAAAAATATGCTGAAACCGTTGAAATCCTTGGATACCACGGAACGGATGTCGTCATGGCACAGGACAAAAATATCCTGGTCTGTTCATTTCATCCTGAGCTTACCAACGATTTACGCATTCATGATTTTTTTATTTCTTCAGTAGACTGATTCCCTAATAAACCAATATTCATTAGCTTTTTAAGTGCACGATTCCTCCCCGATAATCTATTGAAGTTCTACGATAGAACCGTTATAAACAGGACTTCAATTATCGTGCAAAGAGTGCAATTTTGGTCCTTAATTTTAGCCGATAAAAAAAAGAATAAAAATTATTAGAATTTAATATATGTTTTTATTAGATTTGATAATGGTGATCTTAAAAGGAAGCTGAACAGACTTATGCAAAAGGACTTAAAAAACACCGCGATACTTCAGGATGAAATCAATCAGTTAAAAGAAAAACTTACCTATTACGAAAAAATTCTTGAGCAGTCCAAGCAGAAACAGGAATCATGCAGCGAGAACCAGGAAAAATACCGGAGTCTCTTTGATAATGCCATCGATGCCGTGTTGGTAATGACGGCCGAGCATTTTGTAGAATGTAATCAGAAGACTGAAGAGTTGTTCGGATGTAGTAAGGAACAGCTAATTAAAAAGGGCCTTTTGGACTTTTCCCCGGAATTCCAGCCGGATGGGAAAAAGTCGGCGGAGGCGGCTCTCAAGTATATTGGTGCGGCCTTTTCCGGTGAACCGCAGTTTATTAATTGGCAATTTCACCGGATTGACAAGATGCCCTTTAATTGTGAGATGAGCCTGACCAGTATTGAATTGAAGGGTGAAATTTATCTGCAGGTCATTATTCGTGATGTGAGTCTGCGGGTTGAAGCAGAACGGGCCTTATACGAGCGTAATCTCCAGTACGAAAGTTTGTTTCGTAACAGCATGCTGGGTATTTGGCGTATGGAATTTAAGAAACCAGTTTTTGTGGATCAAAAACCTGCTCAAATCGCCCAAATGATTCTTGATGAAGGATATTTTAGCGAGTGTAATGACGCATTGCTCAGAATGTATAGCGCAGAAGCCAAAGAAGAACTTTCCCTCGCCGATATTAACCTGTTTGGAACCAACCGCAAAGAAGCGCTTGAGTATTTTGAACTTTTCGCCGCCAATAACTTTAGCACCGCATTGTTAGAAACCCAGGGAAATGATAAACACGGAAAAGAGAAATCGTTTCGGTTTTCTTATTCGGGCTATGTTGAAAAAAAAATCCTGCAATGGGTATGGGGTATTCAGCTTGATTTAACCGAACAGAAGATGCTGGAAAAACAATTCCTGCAATCGCAGAAAATGGAAGCCATCGGAATGCTGGCCGGCGGTATTGCGCATGATTTTAATAATCTTCTGACCGTGATTAACGGTTATAGCGATTTAATTACCAGTAAAATAAATGTAGAAAGCCCCGTATTCAAAAATGTGCTGTCCATTCGTAAAGCAGGGGAAAAAGCCGCCAATTTAACCAGCCAGCTTCTGGCCTTCAGCCGTAAACAGGTACTGCAGCCGAAAATTGTAATTCTGAATGAAATTATAGAAAAAATAATGAAAATGGTCGAGCGTTTGATCGGGGAAAAAATCGAAGTGGGGAAAAACCTTGCCGAAGATTTAGGACGTATTAAAGTGGACCCGGTTAAAATTGAACAGATTATTATGAATCTTTCGGTCAATGCCCGCGACGCTATGCCCAAAGGTGGAAAAC
The DNA here is from genome assembly GCA_024763405.1 of Calditrichaceae bacterium. Classification (GTDB taxonomy): domain Bacteria; phylum Calditrichota; class Calditrichia; order Calditrichales; family Calditrichaceae; genus JANTFQ01. Next base: position 1,048 of record JANTFQ010000191.1, on the reverse strand, counting down.
TGCTCTTTCGAACAGAAAATTTTACCATTGATAAAGCCTTTACCGATCGGCATAACGGGGCAAAAACAGGGCAGTATGTGCTGCTTTCGGTAAGTGATACCGGAATGGGAATGTCCGAGAAAACCATGGCGAATATCTTTGATCCGTTTTTTACAACAAAGGACAAGGCAACTAATACCGGTTTAGGACTTTCCACCATTTATGGAATTGTAAAACAAAGTAATGGTTTCATTTCTGTGGAAAGCAGCCCCGATAAAGGCGCCTGTTTTAATATCTACCTGCCGCGGGTTGAGGAAACAATTAATCTCGAAGATGAGGGCATGCTGTTTAAAACCGGCACGGAAATTGAGGGAAATGAAACGATTCTTTTGGTAGAAGATGCGGAAAATGTCCGTGAAGTAATCCGTGAGAGTCTGGAAGGTTGCGGCTATACCATTATCGAAGCGGAGGACGGTGAAGATGCCTTGCGCAAGGTAACGCTTTCTAAGGAGAAAATTCATCTTGTGCTGACCGATGTGGTGATGCCCAAAATGGACGGCCAGGTTTTTATTATGCGCTTAAAACCGATTCTTCCGGAAGTAAAAGTGATTTTTATGTCGGGATATACCCAGGATGCGCTGGTGAAGAAGGGTGAGATCGAACAGGGACTTGATTTTATTCAGAAACCGTTTAATCTCATCGATCTGGCGCGCAGAATCAGAATGGTTCTCGATAAGTCGAAGAAATAATTTTTTGGAGAATGGATGAAAGAACTGGCAATCCGGGTAGCCGTATCTATCGTAGGTATTCCGCTCATCGTTTTTATCGTACTTAAAGGCGGGCTCTATTTCTTTGGCCTGGTCGTGATCATTGCGGCTTTGGGGCAGTGGGAAATGTATAATCTGCTCAAACAAAAGGAAGCGCTGGCCCGGCGTTTACCCGGTTTGCTGCTGGGCTTTTTTATACTTCATTCCGTTTATTTCGGATTGACTATCTGGAGTATTGTTGCCGGCGCCGCATTACTGATACTTATATTCGGTCAGGAAATGTTCATCAATAACGGTTCTCC
>JANTFQ010000190.1 GCA_024763405.1 Calditrichaceae bacterium | reverse complement strand
AATCCTTTTTGTTTTTCAGATTGTCTTTCATTTAACAGGTCTCTATCATTTTGCAAAACAATATAATGGTAAAAAAATATCTAATAAGTACGCGCGTATAGGACATACCTTTTATTCGCTCAATATAGCGGTATTGGAAGGCTTATATCAATATCTCTTTAAAAGTGGTTTAGTTAAATGGAAATAGTAAAGTTTTATTTTATCTTATTGCTATTCTGCCTGCCAATATTTGGATCCAACTATTATGTATCCAATCAGGGTTTAGATACAAATTCGGGTACGCAAAACGAGCCCTGGCAAACCCTTGCCTTTGCTGCCACACATATCCAGGCCGGCGATTCGGTTTTAGTTGAAGATGGAACTTATGAAGGATTTTCCATTACCATAGCAGGGGATAGTCTCAATCCTATCGTCTTTAAAGCGCTGGGAAATAGTGTATTGGTAGACCGGGCCGCAGAGCAGGACAATATCGAGGTTTTTTTAGGACATTATGTCATTATTGAGGGCTTTAAGGTAACCAATGCCCGGCGTGCCGGCATATCGGTGCTGGGCTATGCGGATAATGAATGTGAGGGTGTGGTATTAAAAAATAATCATTGTACGCATAATGGCCGATGGGGCATTTTTACAGGCTACGCCAAAAATATTTTAATAGAGAATAACGAAACTGCCTATTCCGGAGATGAACACGGAATCTATGTAAGTAATAGTTCTGATAATCCTGTTATTCGTGGGAACAGTGCCCACCATAATAATGGATCGGGTATCCAGATTAATGCGGACCCAGCCTTAGAAGGCGATGGCATCATTTCCGGAGCAATAGTGGAAAATAATATATGTTATGAAAATGGCGCCGGCGGCGGGGCTGCTTTAAACTTTGCCTCTATCCGCCATTCCATTATTAAAAATAATATATTGTATGATAATCATTCCGGTGGAATAGCTATGTGGGATGACGGCTTTGGAAATGGCATGGGCTGCAAAGACAATAAGATATTTAATAATACGGTTGTTATGCCGTCGGATGGCCGCTGGGCTTTGAATATGATTCATGCCAGTACGGGTAATACGATTATTAATAATATACTGTTACACGAGGGGAGTCGTGGGGGATTGGAAATAGATGCTTCGAGTATGGATAGTTTAATATCGGATTATAATATCATGGACAAAGTTAGTCTGGATGAAAACTGGATTTCACTCAATGATTGGCAAGGGCAATCCGGGCAGGATGGACATTCATTTTCTGCTCTATCAGCAGATATTTTTATAGGGAATGGTGATTTCCATTTAAAAACACAATCGCCGGCCATTGATAAGGGCCAAAATATCAGTGAGGTTTCCACGGATTTTGAGGGGGATATGCGTCCATCCGGCGCTTCAACGGATATAGGAGCCGATGAAGTGTCATTAACCTCAATAGAAGAACAGGGCAATATGAAATACTTGGAAAATCCTAAGTTGTTGGGAAATTACCCAAATCCTTTTAATGGAAATACTCAAATTCGTTATTATTTGCCCACATCCGCTCAAATAGAGATTATCTTTTTTGATTCATTGGGAAAACAGATGTTTTATTCCGCCCCTCAGTTTAAAGAGAAAGGGTATCAAACTTATTTGTTTAAAGGAATTTTATGGGCTTCAGGGAATTATTATTATCGGATAACGACTGATCGTACTAATTCCATAACCGGCCGTCTAACATTAATAAAATGAATTTGCGGAAGGTTGAATTTTTTTTAGTCTGTATAATTTAATATTAGTGTCCGGTTAAAATGTCAGCTATTCAAACCAAGACCAATACGGTCAAGGCTAAACAGTATGCTAACGCGTAAATGATGAAGCAAACTTCTATTCAATTATCCGGATAGCCGTCATCGCGAGTAGTAAGCGAAAGCGAATGCCGCGTCGATCCACTCTGAGATTGCTTCGCTCTTATGTCGCTCGCAATGACGGGCGAGCGGTCTGGGCTTTTTGTTACTTTTTGGCCAGTCAAAAAGTAATGTTCTTTTTTCTTGAATGTCGTTTCTACAGATTTATCCGGAAACTATTGATAATTTAAACCTAATGATTTTGTCTTTTACTCAGTAAAACACTGTTTAATTTCTAAAATAATAAGGGATTGCTTCGTCTCTTATACTTCGATCCTCGAAATGACGAACCGTAACTGTCATTGCGAGCGAAAGCGAAGCAATCCACATCATCTTGCTGAACTAAAGACAAAATCAGTAAATCTATATAAATACTATTCGAAAAAGATGCGTATGTTTAAAAAGAAAGATGCCCATCAATTGGGCAAATGATGGGCATCTTTTAAGCAAAAGTTAGGCATCAATCAGACTTTTTCAAAGCTAATGGTACTAAGCGCATCACGGATTAATTTTCCGGGTCGGAATTTGAGATTCGCTTTTTTGATTAAGGCGGAACTAAACGCTTCCGCGGTTTCGGCGCCTTCGCTGGAAAGCGTTAAACGAAACGTTCCGAAATCGCCTAACTTTACGGACCGTCCCTCGGTTAAATAATCAGGTAGAATTTGTACCAATGCTTCCAAAACCGCCATGGTGTCAATGGAGCTCACGGTAGAAATTCTGGCAATTTCTTTGGAGAGGGTACGTAAATCCACCTGATCTTTGCTTCTCGCAATGGCATAAAATTTACGAGGTGCGGACGGATCACCGGGTTTAATCCGTTGCATGAGTGAAAATTGCAGGGCCATCATAGCCTCCTTTCAGAATAAAAATGAATGGTTGGGTTATGGCAGCTGACAGAAGGAAATGGTAGGAACCGCTTGAAGCACTGCCTGAGTGAATGGTTTCGATCCTTCACAATTATTTCCTGCGGCAGACATTTATTTATACGTTTCTTTTTTGCTCAGGTTCCCTAAGAATAAAATAATCAAAACGTTTTAAATTACTACACTATTATGTGAATAAGATTTAATCCCCCCTTAGAAAAGGGGGCTAGGGGGTTGTAAAATCTGTATTATTCAATAATTTGCACTTAAAAAAACACCTCCCTTAGTCAGTCGGTAGCCTGATTCGCCTACCGGCGTAATCCCCCCTTAATAGGGGGGAAAGCTATGATAGAGTTAGTAAGCAATCCGTGCCCTTCGTGGTTTAAAAAAATAATCACAAAACACCCAAAACATACAAAGAAAAAATATAAAAGGAATGCATATGCGCAGTATATTTTTCATAACAATCATTTCATTGATTCTATTTAATTGTTCGGGTAACAATAAACAAATAGGAGACATTCAAATAATGGATGCAACCTTAAAACAAGATTTACAAACCATATCCAGGGCAAAAATATTTTTTGGGCATCAGTCGGTGGGCTTTAATATAATGGATGGAGTAACGACGCTCGCCAAAGAAGCGGGTGTAGATGCTTTACAAATTATTGAAATAAAAGAAGGGAACGAATTACCTCAGCATTTTTTTGCTCATGCACCCGTTGGTAAAAATACGGAACCCAATACTAAATGTGATGCCTTTGCAGAGGATATCAATACACTTTTTAGCCAAGGTCTTGATATCGCCATGTTAAAATTTTGTTTTGTGGATATGCGGGCCGAAGATGATCCCCAGGCGGTATTTGATTACTATAGAACCACCATAGATTCATTGCAGAAAAGCTATCTAAGAACCCGGTTTATTCATTTTACTTTGCCTTTGACTACCATTCAAACCGGCTGGAAAGCAAAAGTAAAAAAACTAATTGGCAAGAGAAATTTTGGGTATAGGGAAAATATTAACCGCTTTAACTATAATCAGCTACTTAAAGAACATTATAATGAAGAAAATATATTTGATCTATCTAAAATCGAATCCACATATCCAGATGGCAGCAGAGAGACCTTTGAAAGAGATGGTAAAATGTATTATGCTTTAATACCGGCCTATTCAACGGATGGGGGACATTTGAATACCACTGGAAGTCAATTAGCGGCTAAGGAATTGGTACATATTTTGGCGCAGGCAATAATAGCATCTAAATAGGGTTTCATTTCTGACCTTAATTGTGATAAAGCAAAATGATGAATATTGAAAACTTGCAAAATACCCCGCTGCTACTTGCGGGGTTATTTGTTTAAAGAAAGCTCTAAGCTCTTGTTGAAAAAAATACCTCTATTAGTAATACTGTTTATTCCTATTACATTAATTATCGCGACCCTTTTTATTTTTCATTTTGTCTCTAACGATACGGTACAATATAGCGTCCTTGGGTATAATTTTTTCCATAATGGCATATTCAATGATCCTTATGGCGTCGTACCTGGTTGGATGCAATCCCCGGGCTGGCCGTTCCTTCTGGGATTATTTTCCTATTTTCTGCCCATTCAAGTACTGGCTCCTATAGGAAGCCTTGCTATTACTTTACTAATTATTTTATTGTTTTATTATATTATCAAGCAATATTTTTCTGCTATGCTGGCCTGGCTAACCATCGGAATACTGATTCTAAATCCTGAATTTTTAATAATTGGCCGTAGCGGACTTTCCGAACCGTTTTACCTGTTTGTTCATCTTATTATTTTTAGTCTTTTATATAAAGCCTGGTTTAAAGAAAAAAAGTTTTCAAATCAGAGTATTATAATATTAGCTATCCTGTCTTTGATGTTATTGTTTATCCGCAGTGAAGGGATATTATATATACCATTAATTTTTTATGTTATTGTAAAACGGTTTAATCCGGATACAGAAAATAAAACCCAAAATAAACAACCGGTAATTATTGCAGGGATAATATATTTTGTTATTCTGACAATAGTTCTTATTCCCTACGGGAATTGGATAAAAACAAAATCCGGTCAATTTAATATCACACCGAAGATTATGTTTAATGCCCGTATCGGAAACGTGGCGCGTTTGCTTAGCCGGGTTCATGGATTGGATTCCCATAATCCGGATCTAATGGAAGAATTGGCCTGGTATGGTTTGGATGATAATAGAAATGAACTCTATAGTGAACATATTCTTGATGATACTTATTATAAGAATTTGGTAGATCAATTTCATGGGGAAAAGAATGCATGGAAAAGGCTTTTTTCTTTGCTTTTAAAAAATACTAAAGAGACAATACGGGTGCTTATTCGCAGTAACCCTTTTCCTGTTTTTTTTGTCTTACTTA
>JANTFQ010000189.1 GCA_024763405.1 Calditrichaceae bacterium | reverse complement strand
TCCGGATTTTTTTCGCGTTTGGCTTGTTTTAAAAAGCGCATTCCTTTTTCGTAAGTCTGTTTAAAGTTTTCAGCTTTAATATCTGCAAGCGTTTTTTCTGCTTCACTATTGTCCGGGTTGAACGTCAGGGCCCGATCAAGCAAGTCCAGTGTTTGACTAAAATACTGTTCTTTCTGGATTTCATTGGCCGGCTTCGCCTGGCGATAGGCCTTTGCCAGTTCGTGCAGCATCCCACTGTATTGGTTGTCAAATTCGGGACTGGTTTCGGCTTCTGGGATAAAATTTTCACCCTTTTCAAAATTCCCGGCAAAGGATTCTACATTGTGGGTTTTACTAAAAAGCTGTTGTCCTTTATGCATATAAGAGAGCGCTATCTTTTCGTTAATCTTTTGATTTTTGGAATCCGCTTTTTTAGCCTGCAGATAGTAGGACAAAGCCTGATTGTATTTCTTCTGTGCAAACGCCTGATCCCCATCCTGCTCAGGATTTCCTCCACACTGAACTAAAAATACGCCGATTAATACCATCGTGATGAAATACAGTTTTTTCATAACAAAGCCCTCTTATTAAATGATTAAACAAATATAAGATACAACAAAATACTAATAAAGGGAATGAAATAAAAATCTATTCCCATTCTGAGAAGTAGGTAAAGAATGGATTTACGCAATTCCCTATGTATTCCGATTATATAGGTGTTTCAAAATGGGAAAAGAATCCAAAAATTATTTAAATCTTGCTAATATTTTTTCGATTTTATACATTTTGTTACTTATTCTACTAACTAAAATTCTACCAATATCTTTTATGCGTATTTCAAAAGTAGTATTAAATGATTAGATTCAAAATCAGGGTTGTCCTAAATAATCAAGACACGGTAGTTTACCATATACTGATAAGAGGTAATGCATAATTCCCCCTTAGAAAAGGGGGATAGGGGGTTGTAAAATCTATATCTCTCAATAAGTTACCAATTTAAGAGAATACCCCCCTAAATCCCCCCTTACAGGGGGGACACATTATGATTGAACTTGTGAAAATTATTTAGAACGGATGTGATTCAAAATAATATAGACATTATTTATCTCTTTCAAATTCAGATGAGCTAAATTAAATCTGAAATGTCTAAATTAGTCAGGCGCCAAAATGACGGTTATCGAAAAACAATTACATAGTACTCCGGCGTTGTGGTTTTTTATTGTCTATGCAGGCGGAATTACCCTGGGCTGGGGTTTTATCCAGTCCATCCCGGTTCTGCTTCTCTTCGCGGCTTTTTTTATTTTGCTGCTTTGTGCCTTTCTGCTGCGGAGACAACTACTGTTCTTTCTCTTCCCCGCCATAATCATTTTAGGCATTCTGCGTATTTATTTTGCTCTTGCTGCATTACCTCCGGATCATCTTCTTTTTAAAAACCTTAAACAGATTAACACCGTTGAGGGCTGGATTTCCGAAACCCAGTACCGGCAAGATGGTAAAAACCGATATGTCCTGCAGAGCCGCTATATTTATACGGATTCTGCAAAACTTAAATCCGACGGCCGAATTTTTCTCTTCCAGGGAAAATATAAAACCCGGCTGCACTACGGTCAGCGTATCCGTATTTCAACTTTCATCGAACAACCGCCCCTGCCCGGAAATCCGGGAGAATTTAATTTTAGAAAATACCTGCAGCTGAAGGGGATTTATTTCCAGAGCTATCTAAAAGAAGACGCCTGCACCATTCTGCCCGGCCAAAGCGGGAACTACCTGCAAAAACAATTTCTTGTTCCGCTGCGTAATTTTATCCGTTCGAAAATAGAAGCCAATATCCCCGATCCGGCAGCGGCTGTGGTAAAAGCGTTAATCCTCGGAGAACGGCAGGATGTGGATCGCGGTATTATGAAGCAGTTTCAGAAAACCGGTATCGTGCACGTATTGGCCGTATCGGGTCTGCACGTTGGATTTATCCTGATGCTCTTTCTGCTCGTATTTGGTCTGCTGGGCTTCTCGCACAATAAACGTAATGCCGCTTCGTTGTTGTTTCTGTTTCTGTTTATTGCGCTGATTGATTTTAAGGCGCCGGTTTTACGGGCGGGCATTATGGCCGCGCTCTATTTTGCCGGACAGTTTTTGGAACGCAAAACCAACTCTTTAAATATTATCGGTACGGCAGGATTGCTTATTTTGATCGTTGCACCGCAACAATTATTGCAGCCGGGTTTTCAATTTTCGTTTGCCGCGGCCGGCAGTATTTTGTATGCCTATCCTAAATTCCGTTCCCTCGCTCTGTTTAAAACGAAACAGCCTTTTATCAATAAATGGATTATGCAGCCTTTCCTGGTATCCCTCGCCGCGGTTCTCGGCACGGTTCCGCTGACCTGGTGGTACTACGGTGCGCTGCAAACCGGCGCGGTTTTAGTAAATGTGCTGCTCATTCCGCTCATTGGTGGATTTGTGGTACTCAGCTTTATTTTTATTCTTGTAAGCGGAATTGGAATTGGGATTGGCGGTGGCCTGGGCTGGATTTTGTATTATTATTTTGAAGTTATCCTGAAACTCAATGCTTTTTTTACCCGTCTGCCCTTTATCCAGGTTGCCGTTCCCAAGCCTTCCATTTTGAGCATCGTTCTTCTGATCATACTCCTGCTCCTCCTTTTCAATTTAAAGAAAAAAAATATCTTCCCCGCCCTGTTGCTGGTTGCTGTACTCTTTTACCTGAATACCCGAGCGCCTTCCCGCCTGCGCATTACCTTCGTAAATGTTGGTCAGGGGGACGGAGCCGTTGTTCAGTTCCCCAACGGGAAAGTACTGGTGGTTGACGGGGGCGACCGTAAGTTTGCCCTCGATTCGGGAACGCGCTATTTGATTCCGCTGCTGCACTACTACGGAATTAAAAGAATTAATTACCTGCTCAGCACCCACCCGCACAGCGATCATTTCGGCGGACTTATTTCTATTTTAGATAAATTTCCGGCCGATACGGTAGTTGTCAGCCGCTATCCGGGGAAAAGCAAACTGTATAAAAAGTTCCTCGGAACGACCAGGCAAAAAGGAGTGCCCATTGCCTATAAAAAACGGGGGCAGCAATTATTTATCGGAAATGAATACCGGATTTATGTGCTGCATCCGTTTGGTTCCTATTTAAATGCCAAAACCTTTTCCGGAAATGAAGTGAATAATAGTTCTCTGGTGTTAAAAATTTGCTATGGCAACTGCTCCTTTTTACTCACCGGCGATTTGGAGCAAAACGCAGAAGGGCGTCTATTAAATTATACATCATTTTTGAAATCGGATGTTCTTAAAGTGGGACATCACGGCAGTAAAACATCCAGTTCGGGAGCATTCCTGAAGTTAATCAAACCACGGTATTCCGTGGTTTCGGTGGGCCGGCACAATAAATTCTTTCATCCCTCGCGGAAAACTATGCGGCGTCTGCGGCGCTATGGCGCCCGCCCGTTACGCACCGATCATTTTGGCGCGCTTGTATTTGAATGCGACGGCGAAGAAGTACAGTTGGTTAATTGGCGGTGAATACGAACTGCATACTCGGACGTTGAAAAAACAAGTATTCTGCTTTTAACGATCCGTTAAAAATCCAGAATTATGGCAAGATTTTCTTTTAATTTGTTCTGAGTGTGCTTCGTAATTTTTCCGATTCTTTTAATAAGCCGCTTTGTGTCGATGGCCCGGATTTGATCCAGCATAATATCACAGTTTCTTTTACAATTCATTTAGAATTGATATTTTTTCAACCGAATCGATAACTATTCTTTTATCAGCCGGATATTCTAAGAACAGTTTTTCTTGTTTCTTATTTAATTGTGAATAAAATTTTGATTCAATTAGTATTTTATCCTCAGTATAAAAATCAATTTCTATCGTGTTCTCATACAAGTAATATAGTTTCTTTTTGTTTCGCAATTTTAGATATATGTAGTTTGCAAAATAACTGCCAAAATCTCTTCCGCCCATAAAAAGGTGTTTTATTCCCAAATCAGAAGCGTATATTTTTTTTGACGATAACAACTTTTGATTTGTCTTCCCCCAGCGCGGTAGTAAATGAATCAAATATGTTGATTCAAAATAACTTAAGTACCGTTTGGATGTATCCGGAGAAATATTTAAGATTTTTCCGATTTTGTTAATACTTAACTGCTTTCCGCTACGTTCCATTAAAAGTGTAAAATAATCTCGAACTATTTGATGATTCTTTATTCCGTGAAAAGCTGTGATATCTTTTTGAATAATATCTTCTACCAGATTCATTAAATATTCTCTATTTGGATTCAGAACATTTTCAGGTAATCCACCAACTTTTATATATTCAAGAAAGTATGTCTGATAAAGTTGATTATCTCGTTTTTTTAATTCTATTTCATTAAAAAAAAGATATTCATCCAAATCCAAAGGTTCTATTTCAAGGGTAATCGAGCGTCCGGTAAGACTTGCTTTTTTATCCCGAAATAGTGATGCGGATGAAGATGCAGCAAAAATTTTCACATTTTGATTGTCATAAATATTTTTTAACTGTATTTGAAAATCATTTTTATAGGTTACTTCATCAAGGAATAGAAATATTTTTTCCTCAATTTTCAGTTTATGTATTTTTCTAAATTCATTGATAATTTCAGAGATACTATTTTTATGAAGCAGATAATCGTCGAGGCTAACATAAAGTATACGATTTGCATCAATATTACTATCTATTAGTTCTTTAATGAGCAATTTCATTAAAGTAGTTTTGCCAACTCTGCGAAGCCCGGTCAGGATAATAATTTGCTTCCTGTCTAAATAACTTCGTAATTCGGATAAATATTTTTCACGAGGTTTAATATCTTTATCAGATACGATGTTTTCCCACCAGGGATTATATTGATATAGTAAATCTTCCATAGCTCAAATATATGCCTTCATCAAATAATTGTCAATATATTTATTCGATAGCATCATATAGATTATAAATCGCGGGCAATATAAAATAAGTATATACCAATCGTATAGTTTGCAAGTATTTTTATTTAGTTTTTTTACGGCGGAATTCCCCGAATTGAAACGCTAATAATTTTTCACCAGCACTTCTTCCACTTCCCCGCGTTTATCTCCTTTGGAATTCACAGCTCGTTTGGCGTGCACAATTAGAAGAGCATATTCTTTATATAATTCCTTAATAAAAGCAGTGGCAGAATTGGACAGGAGAAACAACACCCCTCTTTTATGCAAATCATCACAGGTTTCCTTCA
>JANTFQ010000188.1 GCA_024763405.1 Calditrichaceae bacterium | reverse complement strand
TAAGCCTGATCCGGAACAACCGCCCACCTGGAAATGCCTTTTAAATCCCGACAAATAAAACTAAGCATTTTATGTTTCGAAGCTTTCTTTATGCGCAGAACCCGTTCGACTGCCGCCTTGTTAAAAAGGTCCACGCCGATTCCGTAGATAGTATCGGTGGGATAAACAACAATACCGCCATTGTCCAGAATTTTAGCGGCCTCGGCAATGACCCGGGTGTTCGGGTTTTCTAAATGGATTTTTCTGATATTTGCTGCCATCGTTCTTTTTCAAAAATTGGTTCACAATTGAATCTGCCGTTGCCCGGTCAGATTTTGTAAACATGTAATTACAAAGAATTAAAATATGAAGCAAATAAAAAGGACGAAACACGCCTAAGGCCAGGTCGGTAACCGTGTATCTTTCAAATCAAATTTCTTTTTCAGTCGATTTGAGTTTGTGCCTGCTTCTTTACTACATTACAATAATTAAAATGATACAGGTTCATTTATAAGTAAATTCTGTGTTTTACGTTTTCGGTGGAAACTGAATGATATCAAAATTCCGCGCAGACCTGGGTCTGCTCTCTGTAACCTTTTTTTGGGGCACCACGTTTATCGTGTCCAAACTGGTACTGGTAGATGTGCCTCTGCCGGTCTATCTCGTAATCCGGCTGACTATCGCCGCTGTTGCCATGAATTTGTATGCGTTACGTTTTCGCAAAGAATGGAATTTAAAACTTATTTTAAATGGCTCTGTTCTTGGTTTACTTTTATACCTGTCCTATTTTTTCCAGATGTGGGGTATCCAGTTTACCAGCGCTTCAAACGCCGGATTTATTACCGGAATGTCGGTGGTGTTGGTTCCTGTTTTCGGTTTTTTCTTTTTTAAATTACGGCCGTCTGTAAATGTTTTGTTTGGAATTGTGTTAGCTTCGGCCGGACTGCTTTTACTCACCGGGGCGAATCCCCTGCACTGGAACGACGGCGATTTGCTGGTTTTGGTATGCGCGGTAGCGGTTGCATTCCATGTGATTTACACCGGTCGTTTTGCGCCGCGGCATAATGTGTATCTGCTTACGTCTATGATGCTGGCGATGGTAGCGCTCCTTTCGGCGGCGGCACTGCCCTTTAGCAATTTTGAATGGCCGGCACTTACCCTGCGGCACTGGGGGGTGCTCGCCTACCTGGGTTTGTTCGGTACCGTGTTTACTTTTTTGATGCAGACGGCCATGCAGCGTTTTACAACTACGGCACGCACGGCGCTGATCTTTGCTATGGAACCGGTATTTGCCGCTTTGTTTGCTTATCTGATAGCCGGTGAGTCGCTTACCCTAAGCGGTTGGATTGGAGGCTTACTAATCGTCTTTGGGATGATCAGCGCGGAAGTGCCCGTTTTTAAGCGTAACAAAAAGAGAGGGTAAATTTAAAATATATCTTTTGTTAATTATTTTTTTTACTGAGGAATTTCATTATGAATGTTCATCAAAAAGAAAGCCATACCATTTCAATTAATCCGGCAACCGGAGAAGAGATCGGTCGTTCGCCGCTGCACACGACGGCGGATTTAAAAGAGATGATACAAAAAGCGCGTGCGGTTCAGCCGCGGTGGGCGGCGCTTCCGGTCGGGAAACGGGTCACTTATTTTTATGAGGTGCAGAACTGGCTGGTCACTCATCTGGATGAACTGGCGGAAACCATTTCGGCCGATAACGGCAAGCTGCGTGTCGACGCACTTGCAACGGAAGTTTTGCCGGCGGTAATGGCTACGGCATATTATATCCGCAAAGCAAAAGGTTTTCTTAAAAATCGCAGTACCGGATTTTCCAACATTGCTTTTATTAATAAACGCACAACCGTCAGACGTGTACCGTATGGCGTTCTTGGTGTTATTTCTCCCTGGAATTATCCCTTTTCCATCGCCTTTTCGGAAGTGTTGATGGGTTTGATTTCGGGAAATGCGGTGATCCTGAAAACAGCTTCGGAAACGCAGGCTGTGGGGCTGGCCCTCAAAAAAGCTATCGATGCGGCGGAATTACCGGAAGGTCTGTTTCAGTTTGTTAATCTTCCGGGCAGAGAAGCCGGACCGGCTTTTTTGAACAGAGGAATTGATAAACTCTTTTTTACCGGTTCGGTGCCGGTGGGCAAGACGCTGATGAAAATGGCGGCGGAAACCCTAACACCGGTAAATCTGGAATTAGGCGGAAACGATGCGATGATTGTTTGTGAAGACGCCGATCTGGAACGGGCGGCGTCCGGGGCGGTCTGGGCCGGATTTTCCAACGCCGGGCAATCCTGCGGCGGGGTGGAGCGGATTTATGTACACGAAAATGTTTACGAGGATTTTTTAAATCTTTTAAAATCGAAAATAGAATCCCTGCAAATCGGCAGCAATGAAGACGAGAACGCGGATATGGGCGTGATGACCACGGCGCGTCAGGTTCAATCGGTACAGAAGCAGGTGGATAACGCCCTGGCGGCCGGAGCTAAAATATTTGCCCGTTCACCGGAACCGGAAAATAAGACCCTTAAAAATGTGCTGCCGGCCATGGTGCTGGTGGATGTGAACCACGAAATGGATTTTATGCGTGACGAAACCTTCGGCCCAACGGCTGGAGTAATGCCCTTTAAAACAATGGAAGAGGCGCTGGCACTGGCCAATGATTCCTATTTAGGCCTTACCGGTTCCGTGTGGAGCAAAGACCGTAAAAAAGCAAAAAAAATAGCCCGTCAGATTCAGGCGGGTGCGGTTACGATTAATGATCATCTGATGAGTCACGGTTTGCCCGATACCTCCTGGGGCGGTTTTAAACAATCGGGTATGGGACGGACACACGGTGCGCAGGGTTTTATGGAAATGACCCAGCCGCAGATGATCGTAGATGACTGGTTGAGCGGATTAAACCGAAATCTATGGTGGCAGCCGTACGATGCTTCTGTTTATACGGGATTAAAAGGACTGCTGCACGGACTTTACGGCCCCGGTATTGTCAAGCGCATCAGCGGATTGTGGGCGCTGCTGAAAATTGTACCGCGGATGTTTAAATGACCTTCGATCCGGAAAAACATCACCGAAGGTCTATTCGTTTAAAAGGATACAATTATGCACAGGAAGGGTGGTATTTTATTACGATCTGTACCAAAGATCGTCTCTATTTGTTTGGGAATGTTAAAAATCAACAAATGGAATTAAATAAACAAGGAAAAATTGTATTCGCAAAATGGGATGAAATACCACACCATTATCCAAATGTTGTTTTAGATGAATTTATTGTGATGCCGAATCACATTCATGGTATTTTGCAAATTGTAGGGGTTCAAAATATTGAACCCCTACAAAATATTGAACCCCTACAATTACGTAAAAATCGATACCAACATATCATTCCGGGTTCAATCGGTTCTATTGTCAGGGGGTTTAAAATAGGTGTTACAAAATGGTTTCGCCAAAATACAGATATACACGATATCTGGCAGCGAAATTTTTGGGAGCATATCATTCGTGATGAAGATAGTTTAAATCGTATTCGGGCATATATTCGTAACAATCCTGCAAAATGGAGAGATGATAAATTTTATAATTAAATTCTAATTGATGGATTTATACAGGCATACAGGGAGAAAAAAATGTCTCAAAAACCGGACTATGATTATGTGATTATCGGCAGCGGTTTCGGCGGCTCGGTAGCCGCATTGCGTTTATCTGAAAAGGGCTACCGTGTTCTCGTTCTGGAAAAGGGAAAAGAGCTGCAAGCTGAAGATTTCCCTAAAACCAACTGGAATCTTAAGCGCTGGATGTGGTTGCCGGCCCTGCGCTTCTTTGGCTTTTTTAAGCTGAGTTTCTTCCGGCATATCACCGTTCTTTCCGGTGTGGGCGTGGGCGGCGGTTCCCTGGTTTATGCAAATACGCTGCCGGTGCCCAAAGATGATTTTTTCGAATCGGAAAGCTGGAGCCATTTAGCCGACTGGAAAAACGAGCTGCAGGAATTTTACCCACAGGCAAAAAAAATGTTAGGCGCGGTACGCAATCCCAGGATGGAAACGGGAGATGCGGCCCTTAAAACCCTGGCCGGGCAAATCGGTAAAATAGAAGAATTTGAACTGACCGAGACGGCGGTTTTTTATGGCGAAGCGGATAAAGAAGTGCCCGATCCTTTTTTTAACGGGGAAGGCCCCGCACGCAGCGGTTGCAATTTTTGCGGCGGTTGTATGACCGGCTGCCGTTACAATGCTAAAAATACGCTGGATAAAAACTACCTTTACCTGGCGCGAAAAAAAGGAATGCAGCTGCAAGCCGAAGCAAAAGTTACCGACATTAAGCCGCTGGGCCGGAACGATGGGTCGGACGGGTATCAAATCAGTTACCACCGTTCCACCTCTCTTTTTAAAAAGAAAAAATCCGTTACCACAAAAGGCGTTGTTTTTTCCGGCGGTGTGCTGGGTACGCTTCCCCTGTTATTCGACCTTAAAAAGAGTTCTTTGCCCGGGCTCTCCGATAAAATCGGTGCGCAGGTACGCACCAATTCCGAGAGTTTGACCGGCGTAACGACCTTTGATAAAAACACCGTTTTTTCTGACGGTGTGGCCATCGGCAGCATTTTACACACGGATGAATACAGCCATCTCGAGCCGGTGCGCTATGCCTCCGGTTCCGGTTTCTGGCGGCTGATGCTGGCGCCGATGGTTTCCGGCTCCAATTGGCTGGTTCGTTTGGGAAAACTGCTGTTTGATCTGCTGCGCCATCCCATTCAGAATTTGCGGGTTTTCTTTGTCTGGGATTTTGCCAAACGCACCCAGATTTTACTTTTTATGCAAACCCTGAACAGCTCACTGAAATTTTCCCGCTCCTGGTTTGGTTTGAAATCGGCAATGGAAGAAGGAACGGCTCCCACGGCCTTTATTCCGGAAGCGCAGGAGCTGATAAAAAAATATGCCAAAATTGTAAACGGAAAACCGGTGGCTCTGCTCACGGAAACATTTGCCGGTATTCCCACCACCGCGCACATCCTGGGTGGCTGTGTGATGGGCGCCGATATTTCGGAGGGGGTAATTGATAAAGATAATCGTGTGTTCGGCTATCAGAATATGTATGTCTGCGATGGTTCGGCCATTTCGGCTAACCCGGGGGTAAATCCTTCCCTGACCATTACGGCCATCAGCGAGCGGGCAATGAGTAAAATACCAAAAAAAGAATAGGAATTCAGTATTCAGAATTTAGAACCTAAAATAGAGTCAAAACAAAT
>JANTFQ010000187.1 GCA_024763405.1 Calditrichaceae bacterium | reverse complement strand
TTCTATCCGGTCATCCGTTCTAAAAAATCTTCAAATTCACGCAAGGAAATATGGCGGCTATAGCGTTTAGCTTCGCGCCCTTCATAAAACAGGATAATCGTCGGAACGGCAAAGACCATAAACTGTCCGGCGATTTCCATACTCTCTTTGGTGTTTACATATAAAAAAGCGGCCTCTTCAAAGCCGGTGGTTATTTCCCGTACTTGTGGTTTGAGCACCTTACATACATTGCATTCATCGTGTGAAAAATAGCTTACCAGTACAGGGTGTTTTCCTAACTCGATTTTAAATTCTTCGTGGGTCATTTTCTTCCTTAAAACTGAATGGATAAAATATGAAATTGTTTATTAAAATTATTTTTGTCCCTGGAAGGACTTAGTTTCAGGGACGGAATCCCGGCGCTTATTCGCCCTTCGCTAAAATTCAGCAGGGCGTTTCCCGGAGGCGAAACCCGGTGTCTGGTAAGATTGTGGCCGATTACGGCACCTGCCGCCGGCAGGATAAAATATAAAACACTAAGTTCACTTATATCTGTAATAGCGACCAAAGAAACGGCAACGGCTGCTCCTGCAGCGCTTCCGCCAAGAGTCGCCCAAAAGGAACCTTTTTCAGTTTCCGAATTTCCCACCATTGCAGCGCCGGCTGCACAGCCGACAGGATAAGCGATTCCTCCGGCCAGTAAGGCGCCGGCTAGCTGATCCCAGCCATCGCTGTTTTTATTGAGACTGGCAAAAACATAAACACTTGCCAATGTCAGTCCGGCGCCAACCATTGCGGAACCCGCTAGTTCCAAGGTTACTTTTAGTGGTTTAAGAGGCGGTTTTTCCTGGGTGTTATTTTCCTGTGCATATAAAAACGGGATATATAAAAAAAACAGGATAAATAGGATTCTCTTTTTCAAAATTAGTTCCTCTTTAAAATAAAGATTTTTTCAGACCTGTAATTTGTCTAATAATTCTTCTAATTCCAACTGGGCATTTTCCCAGACAGTTTCCACTTCGGGCAGTTCTCTTAAAACCGTGTCGTATTCTTTTTGCAGCTGTAAAAACAACTCGGTCTGGCTGTAAGTTTGCGGATCGGCCAGGCGCTGTTCGAGGTTATTTTTTTGTTCGGATAAAATTTCCAGTCGCAACTCCGACTTCTCAATTATCCCCGTCAGCCGTTTGCGTTCCTTGCTGATTTCCTGCCTGGCTGCAGCCTCCTGCTGTTTCTGCTGTTTCGTTTTGCGTTGCCCATTAACTGCTGCGGTTTTTTTTTCGGTTGGAATATCCGGGATCTTCTCAGACGCTTCGGCTTCCCGTTTTTCCAGGTAATGGCTGTAGCTGCCGCTGTACTCCTTAAGTCGGCCGTCTTTAATTTCGATGACCCGGTTCACCAGTTTATCCAGAAAATAGCGGTCGTGCGAAATGAGTAAAAGCGTGCCGTCGTATTCCATTAAGGCCTTTTCCAGCGAGGCCCGTGAGGCGGCATCGAGATGGTTGGTGGGCTCATCCATAATTAAAAAATTAGAAGGAGAGAGCAGAATCTTTGCCAGCGATACCCGCGCCTTTTCCCCACCGGAAAGAACGCCAATACGTTTCTGAACATCGTCGTTACTGAATTGAAACAATCCTAAAATATCGCGCAGTTTAGGCTGAAAAGAAGGTGCAGCCGTAGAAGCCACTTCTTCAAAAATAGTACTTTGCAGATTAAGTACATCGATCTGGTGCTGGGCATAGTAGCCGGTATGCACGCGCTGACCTAAAACCAGGTCTCCCTTTTGCGGTGCTAATTCTTTGGAGATCAGCCTTGTAAAAGTGGTTTTTCCTGCCCCGTTTATACCCACCAGGGCGGTCTTTTCCCCGCGGTACATACGCAGGGAAATTTCTTTTAAAACCCAGGGCTCGGTATAGCGAAACCAGAGATTGTCTACCGTTAATACTTCTTTATAGCTCTGAACGTCCGCTTTAATTCTGAAATGAATGGTCTTTTGCCGGGGCGGAATTTCGATAGTTTCCATCTTTTCCAGCCGTTTGATGCGGCTTTGTACCTGCACGGCTTTGGTGGCTTTGTAGCGAAAACGGTTGATAAATTTTTCTAAACGTTCCCGTTCTTCCTTTTGTTCTTCGTAGCGTTTGATCAGTTGTTCCTGATCCAGCGCTTTTTTACGTTCGAAGAAATGGTAGTTCCCGGCGTAGTGGGTTAAACGTCCCATCTGAATCTCCACAATTTCCTGTGCCAGCCGGTCGATGAAAAAACGATCGTGTGTTACGATAATGATACTGCCGAGAAAATTTTTAAGATAATTTTCTAACCATTCCAGGGAAGGTAAATCAAGATGATTGGTGGGTTCATCCATTAACAATAAATCGGGTTGCTGCAGGAGCAGCCGCGCCAAATGGACGCGCATGCGCCAGCCGCCGCTTAATGTGGAAACGGATTTACTAAAATCATCCGTGCCAAAGCCAAGTCCCATTAAAATCTTTTTAGTCAGTGATTCCAGTTCGTAGCCACCCAGCAAATTAAAGCGTTCTTCCAACTGTCCCAATTTTACCAGCAGAGATTGGTCTGTTTCGGACTGTGCTTCCAATTGCTCATGAATGGCTTCTATTTCCGCTTCGAGATTTAAAATTTCTTCGTGACCTTCCATGGCTGCCTGCAGTACGGTGCCGCGGGCTTCGGCAGATTCTTCCTGGGGCAGGTAACCGATGCTGTACTCACGCGGTTTGGTGATTACTTTATCGGCAATTTCGATTTCACCGCAGAGGATACGCAGCAGGGTGGTTTTCCCCGCACCGTTGGCGCCCACCAGGGCAATTCTCCGCCCGGGGTGAATTGTCCAGTGTACCTGTTTTAGCAGGTCCCGTTCGCCGATACTATAATTCAGATTCTGTATTTGCAGCATAATTTTCGATTAATATATACACTATATCCAGCACAATAATTTAGGCAGAGAAGGCCTTTTTTGCTAAAATATTTTTATAGACGGCAGCGTTCGGTCTCAGCAAAATCAAAAATCGTTAATCGTTGATCTTCAATCGCTCTTTAATTTTAAATTCATTTAAAACAAAATACGTACTGGTTCATCAGGCTCGATTAACGATTAAAGATCAACGAGCTCAGATTTTAGAATTTAATTTATTGTAATCAATACAAAGTCGTAGCCTTCCTTGCCTTACAGATTTGTGCATCGTAAATTCTGGCCTGATTTAAAACAGGAAAGCGAGTTGTGTGTGCCGGTTGACTGGACGCAGTTTATACTGATTTATCTGATTGTAACCACGGGAGCCATGCTGCAGGGTTCCTTAGGTTTTGGTTTGGGTCCGTTGGCGGTACCGCTTCTGCTGCTTGTTGATCCGGGATTTATACCGGCTCCCATGCTGCTGGTTTCCATTTTTCTCACCTTTTCGGTCTTTCGCCGGGAGCGGAGTGATTTCCACAAAGAAGGATTCGGCTGGGTTATTTTAGGTAGAATTATGGGGTCGGCGGCAGGTGCGGGTCTGCTGATTATTATTCCCAAGGAAAACCTGAATTTACTGTACGGAAGCCTGATTATTCTGGCCGTGATATTAAGCATTTCCGGTTGGCGTCTGAAAATGGTGCCGAAAAATTTTCTGTTCGCCGGAACCTTATCCGGAATGATGGCCACCGCCGCCGCTATTGGCGGGCCTTCCATGGCGCTTGTTTACCAGCACGGCAGCGGGCCGCGTCTGCGCAGTACGCTCTCGGGCATCTTTCTGATAGGCTCGGTAATTGCGCTGTTCTTTTTATTCCTGGCAGGGAAATTAGGGGAAGCGGAATTGTACCGTGCGCTTATCTTGCTGCCCGGTATTGTGACGGGGTTTTATTTGTCCCGTTTCAGTAAAACAGTTCTGGATAAAAAACTGCTGCGTCCGGCCATTTTATCGGTTTCTTTTTTTGCCGCGGCGGTACTGGTAATAAATAACTTGTAGGGTATTATCATGTTGTACATTAAAGCAATATTAAGTGCTGACATTTTCGTACCTTAAGAATTTTTTATCAGAAAGGATAAATATGAAAAATATGCCATTGAAAATCATTACAATTTTAACTATAATATTATCTATTTTTATAATAGTAGTTTCTTACTATGGTGCTTTTGTTTTTAGCACTTATGAACGTGACGCGGCATCTATGGCGGCTCAGGGGATAGGTCAGGATATTGTTGATCTGTTTTTTGTCGTTCCTTTGCTTATAGTTTCCCTGCTTTTCATGCATCGAAAAAACAAAACGGCGTATTTTATCTTTAGCGGTACCGTTTTTTATGTTTTATATTCTTTTTTTATCTATAGTTTTGGAGTACATTTTAACAATCTATTTTTATTTTATTGTTTAATACTGGGCCTCTCATTATATACATTTATTCTGGTTATAAACGAGTTAAATGGAATGGATGTTAAAGAGTGGTTTACAAATAATGTACCTGTGCGTTCGATAGGAATATATTTTATTTTAGTAGCTCTAATGTTCTATCTGCTTTGGTTTAAAGATATTGTTCCTGCAATTTTGAGTAATACGATTCCAAAGAGTGTTAGCGATTATAATTTATTGGTTAATCCGGTTCATGTAATAGATATAGCGATTGCATTACCAGGTCTTATAATTACTGCCATATTATTAATGAAAAGACAACGACTGGGTTTTATCCTTACGCCCGTTTTTTTAGTATTTACAATAATTTTGACAGTTGCGCTTATCGCTATGGTAATTATGCTTCAAATAAAAGGCATAAGTGACGAGACATCAGTCGCGGGTATATTTGCCATACTTTCAATTATAAGCACTGTGCTGTTAGTTTTGTTTTTGAAAAACATTAGAATTACTGGCATATAAAAGTAGTAAGAATCAAAAATACGTGTCTGTTTCTATCACAGTGTTTAAATGCCGTTTTAATGCATAAAAGCTTATATTCAACAGAAAAAACAGAAAAAAGAAAATAATGTTCGTGTTTTAAAAACAAGTTTTATTGGAGAAGCTATGACTAATTTTGATATTTCAAACGCCATGACGGTAAAATTACCGGCGGAGCTGCCGCCTAAAACTGAATTTCTTCCCGGCATTCGCCGTGCACCGGACCGGGGATTGAATCTTACTAAAGCCGAAATGATTACCGCGGTTAAAAATGCCTTGCGCTATGTACCTGAAGAACTGCACGAAACGCTGGCGCCGGAATTTCTGGAAGAGCTTAAAACAATGGGACGCATTTACGGATACCGTTTTCGCCC
>JANTFQ010000186.1 GCA_024763405.1 Calditrichaceae bacterium | reverse complement strand
GGAAATCGCAACGTGCTCTGCGGTTTAAGCGGGGGCGTCGATTCTTCTGTCGTGGCGGCACTGCTTCAAAAAGCCATTGGATCGCAACTGCATTGTGTCTTTGTGGATAACGGACTCCTGCGCTACGAGGAAGCTGAAGAGGTGGAAAAAGTTTTTACGGAAAATTTTAACATCAATTTGACAGTGGTCAACAAACGGCAGTTATTTTATGATAAATTAAAAAATGTTATTGATCCGGAACAAAAAAGAAAAATTATTGGTACAGAATTCATTCGAGTTTTCGAAGAACAGGCCGAAGATCTTGGAAGGTTCGAGTTTTTAGCACAAGGCACGTTATATCCCGATGTTATCGAAAGTGTTTCTTTTAAAGGGCCTTCGGCCGTAATTAAATCACATCATAATGTGGGCGGGCTTCCGGAGCATTTCGATTTTGAACTACTGGAACCCTTACGTGAATTGTTTAAAGATGAAGTACGGGAAGTAGGGCGTCAGTTGGGTTTACCGGAATTGATTATCGGCCGGCACCCCTTTCCCGGACCGGGACTTGCCGTGCGCATCCTGGGTTCTGTTTCGAGGGAACGGGTTGAAATTCTGCAAAAGGCAGACGCCATTTTCATCCGGGAACTGCATAAAACCGGGATTTACGATGAAATATGGCAGGCTTTTGCCGTGCTGCTTCCGGTGCAGTCTGTGGGTGTGATGGGCGACCAGCGCACTTACGAAAATGTGCTGGCTCTGCGGGCGGTTACCAGTACCGACGGAATGACGGCGGACTGGTACGAGATGCCTTATGAGGTACTTGCAGCGGTGTCGAACCGGATCATCAACGAAGTACGGGGCATTAACCGGGTGGTTTACGACGTTAGTTCCAAACCGCCTGCAACAATTGAATGGGAATAAGATTAGGGGAAGACTATGTGCGGTATCGTCGCTTATCTCGGCAATAAAGAAGCAGCATCCATCTTAATTAACGGCCTGCGCCGCCTGGAATACCGGGGGTATGATTCTGCCGGTATTGCCATTATGAATAACAGTACTATCGAAACAGCCCGGGAAGTCGGTAAAATACGAAATCTGGAAGACTCGTTGGCGGGTAATTTACCGGCAGGAAGCGTTGGCATCGGGCATACACGCTGGGCAACACACGGCGAACCAAGTAAAGAAAATGCTCATCCTCATATGGATTGCGAAGGCAATATTGCGGTGATACACAATGGCATTATCGAAAATTATGCTATTTTAAAAAAGGCGCTGATAAAAAAGGGGCACACGTTTAAATCGGAAACCGATACGGAAATCCTGGCCCATTTGATAGAAGAATTATATGAGGGTAATTTTGAACAAGCGTTTCGGCAGGCCCTGCTGCAGGTGGAAGGAACATTTGGGTTGGTCGTTATCTCCAGGCATGAACCCGAAAAAATGTACATCGCCCGCAAGGGAAGTCCCATCGTTATCGGAGTGGGGGAAAATGAATTTTTCGCCGCTTCGGATGTAACGCCGCTGATTCCGTACACCCGCAATGTCTTTTATCTGGATGATGATGAAATGGCCGTTATTTCGCATACCGGGATCATCACCAAAACCATTTATAATATGCCTACCGAAAAAACCGTAGAAAAAGTAAATTTTGATATTGATGATATCGACAAGGCCGGCTATGAACATTATATGCTTAAGGAAATATTTGAACAACCCAAGACCATAATGGACGCCATGCGCGGCCGTTTAATCCGGGAAGAAGGACTGGTAAAATTAGGTGGTTTGGCCGAAGTGGAAGACCTGTTAATGAATGCCGAAAAAATTTATATTACCGCTTCCGGTACTTCCTGGCACGCGGCGCTTATTGGTGAATATCTGCTCGAAGAATACTGCCGCATTCCGGTGGAAGTGGAATATGCGTCGGAATTCCGCTACCGTAACCCTGTAATTAAAAAGAACGAAGTGGTGATTGCCGTTTCGCAATCCGGTGAAACCGCCGATACACTGGCGGCCCTGCGCGAAGGACGACATAAAGGCGCAGCGGTGGTGGGAATTGTAAATACTGTCGGTTCCACCATCGCCCGTGAAACCCAGGCCGGAATTTATATTCATGCCGGTCCCGAAATTGGTGTGGCCAGCACTAAAGCCTTTACCTCGCAGGTTACGGCCATGGTTTTAATTACCATCATGATTGCCAGGAAACGCTACATGTCGGTTGTGCAGGGGAAACAGCTGATTGATGAACTGCTGGCGATTCCCGAAAAAGTAAAACAGATCTTAGATGAAAGTGATTTAATTAAAGAAATTGCAGAAGCCTATAAAAATGAGCGTAATTTTCTATATCTTGGACGGGGTTTTAATTTCCCTACTGCATTAGAAGGCGCTTTAAAATTAAAGGAAATTTCCTATATTCATGCCGAAGGCTATCCGGCGGCAGAGATGAAACATGGCCCTATCGCCTTAATTGATGAAAATATGCCGGTGGTTTTTATTGCCACCCACGATGCCATTTACGACAAGGTGATCAGCAATATCGAAGAAGTACGCGCCCGTAAAGGACGGGTAATCTGTATTGCCAACGAAGGGGATACGAATATTGAAAAATATGCCGATCATGTTATTTATATTCCCAGAACGTATCATGCCTTGTCTCCGCTGCTGACCGTAATTCCGCTTCAGTTGCTGGCCTACCATGTGGCGGTCCTGCGCGGCTGTGATGTGGATCAGCCCCGAAATCTGGCAAAAAGTGTAACCGTAGAATAGAAGGACGACGAAACGTGCGTATTGTATTTATCTTTTTACTGATAACTTCCGTTGTATTCGGACAAAAAGCCACGAAACGCGAATGGACTATTTTCCAGAAAGGTGTTCAGGAGTATAAAACCGGTCATTACGAGCTGGCCTTAAAAGATTTTAAACTGGTGCTTTCCAAAATTAAAGACAATCATTTGCTAACCGCCCACCGTTTGATGCTGGCCAAGAGTCTGTATAAAACCGGTAAATATAAAGCCTCTCTGCAGGAATGCCGTGATTTTATTAAAAAATTCCCGAACAGCCGCTATAAACCGTATATCCGTTTCCTGGAAGCGGAAAACTACTACCGGCTGGAGCGCCTGCAAAGCGCCGTGGAAACCTGGCTGTTGGCGGCAGAAGAATCCACTGAAAAAATACTTTCGGGAAACGCTTTGCGACTGGCTGACGAAACCGTCCGTTTCCGTCTCGATAACCAAGGACTTGCTTATTTAAAAACAGAATTGAAAAGCGATTTTGCCCTGCAATTTGTGCTATACCATATGGCTGAGAGGGATTATGAGAAGGGAAATTTCCCGCCCGCTCAGGCATCCTTGCGCAGAGCGTTGGCCTTAAAAGGAAATAATACGGCTTACGAAAAAAAAGCACAGCGTTTGCTGGAATATTTAAATGATAAAAAAAGCAATGCCATCCGTATTGCAGCGCTTTTACCGTTTAGCGGCGCCAATGCCGAAATCGGCCAGGCACTGTACGACGGCGCACAAATGGCGGTGGATAAGTTTAACCGCGAAAACGGCCCGACCCTGGAACTGATTCCCTTTGATTATGAAACTCGGCTGCCTACGGCCCTGCTCAAGTTTAAAGAAATTGCCCGTGATTTTTCCATTAGCGCGGTTTACGGCCCGGTCGAAAATGATATTGCCGCCGCTTGTGCGGTGATGGCAGAATATGAGCACATTCCGCTCATTACGCCAACGGCTACCGAATCGGATTTACGCACACTCTCATCCAGTGTGGTGCAGTTATCGGTTCCGATGGATATTTCGGTACAAAAACTGGTGCGTTACGCGCAGGATTCACTGGCCCTAAAACGGTTTGCGACGGTTGCTCCCATCGATGATTACTTTGTACGGATGGTAAAAATATTTGCGCAGAAACAGGAACAATTGGGCAATTCAATTGTATCGCAACAATGGTATTATCCGGGTGTGCAGGATATTACGCCAAAGTTTAAGGCTCTGAAACGGGTTGGAATTAAACTCGCTTTTCAGGATTCTGTTTTAAATGACAATCCGGATCTGACGCAGAGAATGATTGACTCGCTGTATGTGTTGTATCACGAGGAGCAGGTAAAATATAACGAGGAAACAAATACGAAAATTGATTCGGCAGATATTCCCGTTAAAACCATCGACGGTTTGTTTATGCCTCTGTTCCCGGATGAAATCAGTCCCATCGCTTCCCAATACGCGTACTGGAATATCCAGGGACAGATTCTCGGGAATTCCGACTGGTATGATCCGGAAATTCTGAAGAAAAATAAAAATTATGTCAATGGATTGATTTTTGTAACCAACGGCTATTTTAATAAAGAAAGCTGGGATTACCGGAAATTCCGCAACAGTTTCCGTGATACGTATAAACGGACGCCGGAAAAATATGAAATGGTTGGTTTTGACAGCTTTAATTTTATTTTATCGGCGCTGGACGGCGCTCCCAAGAGCATCAGTCGCGAGGTTTTTTCCAGGCGGATAAAAGAGGCCCCCGTTTTTAACGGCGTTTACCGCAGCTTTGAGGTCGGTAAAAAACGCTTTAACGATGCCGCCCGTATTTTAAAATATACCTACGGCCAAATCCTGCCGCTGAATTAATTTTAATTTTTGGGCCTCCGGATCGATTTGTGCGCCACATAAGTAACGAATCGATTCCAACTTGGTTCAGTTTTTTATCTTAAAAGAGATTAATTTTTTTGCTAAATGTACTGTAAACCGGTACATTTGCAAAAATGAGGTGAAAAAATGATCCAATTGTCTGTAAATAAATTCCGTTCAAATCTGAAATCTTTTGTCGATCAAGCGATAAATGATCATATCCCTTTACGTGTTCGTCGCCGTACAGGCCGTGATTTTATTGTAATGGGCGCCGAGGATTGGGAAAGAGAACAAGAAACTTTATATGTCCTTCAAAATTCTTCTTTACTCTCACAAATAAATGAATCTTTAGAAACGTATAATACCAACACGGGGTATAAACCTTCGAAAGAAGAATTAGATGCGATCAATCGTGTTTGAGGGAAATACCTGGAATAAATATGAAGAATTGAGAAAAAGAGATAAAGTACTCCATAAAAATCTTTTAAAGATTCTCAAAGAAATGCAGCGGGAAGATCCTTCAAGGGGATTAGGAAAACCAGAGCCTTTAAAGCATAATTTAAAAGGATTCTGGTCAAGAAGGATTTCGCAGAAAGACAGACTAATATATAAATTTGATAATGAACATATTCATAATTTTGCTATTGGCGGCC
>JANTFQ010000185.1 GCA_024763405.1 Calditrichaceae bacterium | reverse complement strand
GTAATATCCTCCGCAATACTTAAAATTCCGTACTGACCATTCGGCAACTTTATACGGCTTTCATTCAGTTCCACATAAATGATTGTCCCGTCTTTGCGTTTGCTTTCCAGCACCTGTTGGAGGCGTTCACCGGAAATAATACGTTTTATATTTTTTTCAACGATTGAGCGGGTGTTTTCCGTGGTAAAAACATGGATATACTGCCCCACGATTTCTTCTTTGGAATAGTTAAAATTTCTTAGCCCTGCCTGATTTATATCAAGAATTTTACCCCGGGCATCTTCTATTACAATGCCGCTTGGTGAGGCCTCGAATAATTCCCGGTATAAATCTTTTTGTTCGGCTAAAGCCTGTCGTGCACTTTTTTCTGCGTCAATATTCCGCACAATAGCCAAAATACGTTCCACACCGCCAAGCGTTACAAACTTTAACCGTACCCGAACCCAAAACAGGTTATTCTCTTTATTACGTGCCTGCCACTCAAAGGAATGCGGTCCCCCGGTGACGGCTTGCCGCATTCTTTTTGCAGCTTCTTTATTTGTGTAGAGAGGTTTTCCGGAACTCAGAGATTCAACATCTATCTCCAGTAATTCATCATAGGAATACCCATACATTTCACATGCTGCGCGATTTACGTCGAGTATTTTTCCGCTGTCTTTATCATGAACAAAAATACCATCTTCTGTCGCATCAAAAATATTGCGGTAATTTTGTTCTGATTTTTCCAATTCCTGCTGCACTTGCTTTTCTGAGGAATGAGAGGTCTGAAAATGATGGTCTGTGTTTTTGCTTAAAGATTCGGACATAGAAATCACCGGGTATTACTTCGCTATAGTACTCGGCTATTTAAAAAAAATCATAACCCAAGTACAAAGAAAATACTAACACATCCCCTGTAAACACTAAACAGGCAAAAAGATATTCTAAAAAGTATTATTGGGGTTTACCCCGAAAAAAGACACTTAAAAAACGTAAGGATGAAAAATTTTCAAAAACAATCGTAATCGTCGCCATAATAGGAACCGCAAGAATCATTCCGGTTATTCCCCAGATATAGCCCCAAAAAATTAAAGACAAGATAACGATCATTGGACTTAAATTCAACGATCTGCCCATTATTTTTGGTTCCAGAATATTGCCTGTGGCAAAATGGAGCAGCGCCAAACTGAGACTCAGCCAAACGGCGGTACTCAGCGAGCCAATTTGCAGCAGGCTAAACAGAACCGGAAGCAGTGAAGCGACTACGGCTCCAATTGTGGGAATAAAATTAAACAGGAAAATGATAAAACCCCAAAAAATGGCAAAATCGAGACCAAAAAGATAGAAGATAATAATACTAACCGCACCGGTGATAAAACTGGAAATCGTTTTAGCGCCAAGATAAGTCTGCACCTGACCGGTCACATTTTCGATAATCAAAATAATCCGGTCAGATTCTTTCTTTTTAAAAGCTGTACGGATTTTTTGGTTCACATTGCGCTTCCCTGTTAACAGGTAGGCAATAAAGACTATGACGATGAGCATCTTTGCCAGAAAAGTAAGAAAGGTACCCACACTGCTTAGTAAACCTTCGGCGATCGAATAGCGCTGAAAGGTGTCGAGCCAGTCGATTTCATTCCATATCTTTATCTTGAGCGGCCCGCCTAACCACAGTTCCAGTTTTTGTGTAATCGCGTGAACCGAACTCAACAGCCGTTCCTGATACAGGGGGAATTGTTCCACGAAAGATTGCACATTGGCGTAGACCACTAATCCCAGCAGATAAAGAATAACTACCGCAAAGAGAAGGGTGAGCATTACCGCGATGCCCAGCGGAACCTTTATACGGGTTAAAAAACAGACAATCGGATCTAAAATAAAGGAAAGGAAAACGGCGAGCAGGAGGGGTAAAATAATCGTCCGTCCAATGATTAAAACCCAAACGGCCATAAACAGCAACACAATGCCAAGGGTGATATTCAGCAAATGCCTGTTTTCCGAAAATGCGGTTTTTGTATTCATTTATGCAATCCAGATGGATTTAATATTTACAAATTCCTTGATACCGTAATGCGATAGTTCACGCCCGTAACCCGATTTTTTTACACCGCCAAACGGCAATCGCGGATCGGATTTGGTCATGCCGTTTACAAACACCGCCCCCGATTCGATACGCCGGGCGGCGGCTTCCCCCTTCTTCACATCCCGTGTCCAGATACTGCCTCCTAAACCAAATTCCGAACTGTTGGCAGCAGCAATGGCTTCTTCCATATCTTTAACCGGAATGATGGCCGACACAGGTCCAAAAGTTTCCTGGTCAAATACCGGCATTCCCGGTTTTACATCGCTTAAAACCGTAGGCGGATAAAAAGAGCCGTTGCCCTTAGGCCGCACACCGCCGGTCAGCAGACGCGCACCCATCGCAATGGATTGCTGCACTTGTGCATCCAGTTCATCCACCAAATCCGGCCGGGCCATTGGACCGGTTTGTGTTTCCTCCAAAAGCGGATCGCCCATTTTCAACGCACTCATGATAGCGGTTTGTTGTTCCTCAAATTCCTTCACGCGTGATTCCACCACAATAAAACGCTTGGCCGCGATGCAGCTCTGCCCGGTGTTCAGCATACGGGCAAGCGATGATGTGAGCACACATCCCGGAATGTCGGCATCTTCCAGGACAATGAACGGGTCGGAACCGCCGAGTTCCATAACTGTCTTTTTAATTTCATCACCGGCCACAGCCGCTACTTTTTTCCCCGCGATCTCACTGCCGGTAAGGGTAACCGCCTTCACCGACGGATGCCGGATCACTGTTTCCACCGCACCGGAACCAATCATGAGCGTGGTGAAAGTACGCCTTGGGAACCCGGCCTTCATAAACACATCTTCGATAGCCTGGGCGCAGCCGGGTACATTAGAAGCATGTTTCAAGAGCGCGGTATTCCCTGCCATCAGCGCCGGAGCGGCAAAACGAAAGACCTGCCAAAAGGGAAAATTCCAGGGCATTACCGCCAGAACAACGCCAATGGGGCTAAACGATACAAAGCTTCGGGAGGCATCTGTTTCCACTAGTTCATCTTTTAAAAAATTCTCGGCATTTTCGGCGTAATAGTCACAGACCCAGGCGCACTTCTCAACTTCGGCCCGGGACTCTTTAATAATTTTACCCATTTCCAGGGTCATTAAACGGGCATACTCTTCTTTATTGTCACGCAGCACCTGCGCTGCTTTTTGCATCCGCGTTTTCCGCTCTGCAAAGGAGACTTCCCGCCAGTTTAAAAAGGATTGATGAGCAGATTCAACCAGATGCCGGACCTGCTCCGGGCTGTGCTCTGCGTATTCTGCGTTGCGCTGCCCTGTTGCCGGATTAATTGATTCCATAATGGCTCCCCGTAATTTTCATCTATATTTTGTGCCTGAAGTCAAATATCAGGTAAACAGACCAATCATACGCAGGGCGCTGTAACTAAGATATAACGCGAAGCCCCATAAGCCGAATCCCAGCAGATGAATGATCTTATCCACAACGTTCACCTTCAGTTTATGCCGGTGTTTAACAAGAAATTTTGAAAAATTAAAAAACCAAATAATACTTCCGAGACCCACGGCCAGTGCATAAGCAAGACTATAG
The DNA here is from genome assembly GCA_024763405.1 of Calditrichaceae bacterium. Lineage (GTDB taxonomy): Bacteria > Calditrichota > Calditrichia > Calditrichales > Calditrichaceae > JANTFQ01. The sequence goes on along the minus strand of JANTFQ010000185.1, from coordinate 1,651 downwards.
AAGAGTGGATGCACCGGTTTACCGTCAGTATTTTTTGAAACCGCCGGGAATTCTGCAGCAGGCGGCGCCTGCTGTGAAATCACCGCAGGATCATTTTGAATGGATTCTACTGCTTTTCCAAGGGAAGTATCAAGCCCGCCGATATTAATACCGAGTGAGGCCGTGAAAGACATGATGATAAAAGAAGAGGTTAGCCAGCCAAAGAAAAGTGAAGGATTTAAGAGGCTCACCATAATTCCGGTCAAAAAACGGCCCCGCTTACGCAGCCTTGGTTTATCCCCACGTCCGTTTGAATCCAGCTTTAAATGCATGTGAATAATTTTATATCCCAGTATGACCATAAATATGGCGCCGCCGAGAAGCGTGTAGGGCACCAGCGGCTGATACATAATATAAAGTTGACTGAATCCGAAGACCGCAATAAAACAGTAAAGAAAATCAACCACCGCAGCGCCAACAGCGGTAACCAGCGCAAAATGGAATTCTCCCTTTAGTGAATATGAGGTAACCAGAATACTAATCGGGCCGGCCACCGGGACAGAAAAGATAAAACCGGCAAAGAGTCCGGCCAGTGAAATTGTTAACAGTGTTTCCATATCAGGTAAAACGCACCTCAGTTTGATTGCTGTAAATTACTTAACTAAACAATATAAAACAACGGTTACTCCAATTTCATTATCGTTACAGAATTGAGAAAATAGAATAAGGCAATAGCAAAAAACGATCCGAGGCCATCGGCCAGCATATCCTTCTGGGCATCCCAGATATCTCCTTGAGAACCGAGAACGGCAATTCCGGCAGCGGAATCAGCCGAAACCGCATACAGCCATTCGATAATCTCATAGGCGCTGGCAATGGTAAACACGGCCAAAACAGGAAATAGAATCAAAACGGTTTTCGAATGTACCAGTTTTTTTTCTAATAAAAGTTCCGCGATGGGAAAAGCATAAAAGCCCACGGTAAAATGGGCCATGCGATCATACTGATTGCGACTGGAAACGAGCAAGTCGTTAACAAAATCAAAAGGTACCCGTTCGAATGTAAAATGACCGCCGATGGTATGCAGGATGAGCAAAAAGGACATCATGATATACGCCGCCGGAGAAAATTTAAAATAGCGATACATTACTAAAAGGAGCAGCACAATAAGCAGAATGGGAATATTCTCTGCCCACCAAACGGTACGGCTGTATGGATTTATTGCACAGACGGTAAAGACAATCAGGTAGAGTGCCAGTAAAATTTTTGCCGTTTTATTTTGCATTTAATAACCCGTTCATTTTTCTGCCTGGTTTAAATTTAACAGGTTTCGGTTACGGGTCAATTATTTAACGTAAAATAGCAGAATGGATTCCACATATTTTACATATAACCTAAAACGATAAAGTACAAATGATAAAACTAAAATAAACCACAAATTCACCCTCTGGGTAATAGTTTTGTTTTGGAAGATGTATTTTTTTGATATTTGACAATTGTATTTTGGGACTTCCTAAATTTTACTTCATAAATTTGGGTATAATAAAGATTTTTTTTGGCCTATGTTGTTTTGTGTGGGAAATTCATCCTGAGGAAAATAATTTGCCATTGATTTCCCCTGATAAACGTAGAATAAATTCTTTACCATACCCAATATTACTGTACAAATTCA
>JANTFQ010000184.1 GCA_024763405.1 Calditrichaceae bacterium | reverse complement strand
ATTTTTCATTTAATCAGTACACCTTCGAGTTGCGCCGTTATCAGCCGTTAGGCCGCTACGAACGCTTTGATATACGTTTTAAAGCTGCCACTTCTGTTGGCGAAGTACCGCTGCAAAAATTAAACCAGCTTGGCGGCGTGGGCAGTATGCGCGGGTTTAGCTATAAATCACTGCGCGGTGGTGAAAACGTGTTTGGTGGCGATCGAATGCTGCTGGCTAATTTTGAATATAATTTAAATCCCCGGGCCTGGGGCGGAAGTTTTTTATTCTTTGATGATTTGCGTTATATTCTGTTTGTGGATGCGGGAAATGTGTGGAACCGGGCTGACCATTCCAATGAGGATAACTGGAGTGCAGGCTTTTCGCATCTTAAAATAAATGATATAAAATCCGATATAGGAATTGCTTTTTCGACCCTGGACGGGAATGCCCGTTTAAGTATTGCAAAGCGAACAGATACCAATAAAAATTCGGTTTTGTTAACATTTAGATTAACCAAACCTTTCTAAGAAAGCAGGCAGCTGATGTTTCGTAAAAGTTTAATCCTCTTCAGCCTACTCGCTGTAAATAGTTTATGGGCAGGGAATAATGTACTCGAGATAAAAAACATCGGGTATGAACAAATCTATTACAGCGGTTTCGTTTTGAACAGTGAGAAAAAGGTAGATATTACCGCGGTCGGTGCCGGCGGTAAAAAAGAAATCCGTCGTTTGAGTAACTCGCATCTCGATCGGCATAATATGTTTGCCTATGCCTGGATTATCAATGCCCAAACCCGGAAAATGGTTTGGCGTATGACCATTGAAAATACAGAACGTGACAGTTGGTCTGAGTGGAACCGGTCCTTTGATGAAAAGGTGCGTCTGCCGAAAGGTACATATGAAGTCTATTTTTCTGCGGTAGAACCGTCGTTTTTTAGTTTGAGTGGTGGTTTGATTACGTTAGGAAAAGTCTTTAAAAAGATTTTTTCAAATTCAAACGACTGGGATTATGATGCGGATAAGTGGATGATCAAAATCAGCGGTGTGGATGAAGTGCTGAATCAGAGAGAGACAAAAAAATTCATCAATCAAAAGAAAGAATCGGCGCTATTACACATATATGCCTCGCACGACGGTCAGAGACGTCACCGTGGTTTTACGCTTACCCGGCCGCTTAAAGTAACGGTATATGCGGTTGGCGAAGGGTTTAAGGGTGAAATGTATGATTATTCCTGGATCATAAATGCAAAAACCCGTGAACGGGTGTGGACAATGCGTGAAGCCGATACCGAATATGGCGGCGGCGCAGCGAAAAACCGGGTAGCGCGCAACACCATAACCTTGCAGCCCGGAGATTATCTGGTCTATACAAAATTGGATGGCACACATTCACCGGAAGAATGGAATTCAAATCCTCCTTATGATCCGTTCCATTGGGGAATTACGCTTACCGCTTCGGGAAAGGGTTTTGACCCTTCCATCATAAAAAAATATGCCGAAACGGCGGTAAAGCCGATTGTCAGCATCACTCATGTGGGGGATTATGCGTATAAAGAAGCCGGATTTAAACTGACAAAAAGAACTAAAATCCGGATCTATGCGCTTGGAGAAGGCCGGGATGGCGATATGTTTGACTACGGCTGGATAACAAACGCAGAGAATGGTGAAATTGTTTGGAAAATGCGCTACAAAGAAACGGAAAATGCCGGCGGCGGTTCCAAGAATCGATTATTTGACGGGGTTATTGATTTGGACGCGGGCGAATATATTCTCTATTACCAGAGCGATGATTCCCATTCCTATGACGGCTGGAATGTGGAGGGACCGGATAAGCCCGAAATGTGGGGAATTTCTATTTATGCGGTTGGAAGTGCAGATGTTATTCAGGCGATGGATGTCTCCAAAACAAAAAAAGGAATGATTCTGGCCCGCCTCATCCGCGTTGGGGATGATGAACATGTACGTAAACAATTTACACTAAAAAAGAAAACCCGTATCCGTATTTATTGTATCGGTGAAGGGGATTTGGATGAGATGTATGACTACGGCTGGATCCGGGACGAAGATAATGACCTGGTCTGGAAAATGCGTTACCGTGAAACGGAACATGCAGGAGGCGCTAAAAAGAACCGGGTTGTGGATACGATTATTACCTTAGCCCCGGGTACTTACACGGTTCACTTCCGGTCGGATGACAGTCATTCCTACTATGATTGGAATGATGACGCGCCGTTTGATAAGCGTAATTGGGGAATCACGATATATGATGTATCAGATTAAACAGGAGCAGAAGATGAGACATAAAACAAGCTTTTGGGCATTACTATTGACGGCGGTTCTTGGGTTTCAGTTGCTGCAGGCCGCTACTTTGGAAGAGACCTTTAAGAAACGAATCGACGCAAAGGGATTTGATCGGGTCCGTGTGCAAAATGTAAACGGCAGTATTGAAGTGTCGAGCTGGTCGCATGATGAGATCGAAATTATCGCCTATAAAAAAGTGCGGGCAGATGATTCAGAACGTGCCGGCCGGTTGATGGAAGCGCTGACGGTTGATGTTACGGAAAACGGAGCGGAGCTGAATGTGGAAACCGTTTTTCCCAAGGGCAGAAGAGGACACAGCGGCGGATTTTTTAGCTGGCTTTTTGGAGGCGGCAGTTCCGGCAGTTCCGTTAGCTACGAAATTAAAGTACCCAAAAAGATGAATCTTGATCTGCACTCCACCAATGGCGCCCTGACGGTAACCGGCAGTTCCGGTGAAATGATTCTGGGCACGACCAACGGAAAAATCCGGGCGGAAGATATCGCCGGTTCGGTACGGGCCAGAACCACGAATGGTTCACTGAATATCGGAATGAAAGAAGTAAGCAAAAATGAAGAGATGAATTTAAAAACTACGAACGGTTCGGTTAAACTTTATCTGCCTTCCACTATAAACGCCGATATCGAAGCGCGCACCACCAATGGCCGCATCCGTTGTGAGCTGCCGCTTAGCGAAGGATATAATAAATCAAAGAGACGTTTAGATGGCGAAATTAACAACGGCGGACCGCTTATTTATATCAAAACCACAAACGGCAGTGTTAGTATTCTGGAATATTAAAATCTGATCCCTGAAATATACTCAATACTCAGAGCCTCCGGAACTTAACCATACATTTTCCGGGGGCTTTTTATATTTTAGTTTTAGGAGATGCTCAAATAGTGTATGGTCAAATATTAGTTAGACACAATTAGTCTTTTGATTTACTCGGATTTAAAATCCTAATCGTTTTTGAGACTTCAAATCCAACCTGTACAAACCCACTCCTCGCCTTCGGATAAATCCCCTACCTGTTTTTGAAGGGAGGGGAAATCCGCCGGCTGGCGGGAGGGGAGGGTTGTTATTTAGAACTTTCAACAGACCAGAACATTCACTTTTTTAACCGGACACACATGAAGATGAATTTTTTTTTAATACCATATAAAATACCGAAAAAATTTGACAAAATATAGCACAATGTGATATATTTATCTATGTTAAAACTAAAGACAAAGTGGTTTAGTAAGTGGTCTAAAAAGAATTCTATCACAGATGATAAGCTTCTTAAAGCTATTGATTCTATTCCTCATAGCCGTGGAAGTGTCGATTTAGGAGGAAATCTTTATAAAGTAAGAATACCAAGAACCGGACAGGGAAAGAGTGGAGGATTTAGAACAGTAGTTGTATTTAAAGAATCTGACCGGGCAATATTTATTTATGGATTTTCAAAGAATGAAAAAGATAATCTGGATAAAGAAGAATTGAAATATTTTAAAAAATTAGGTAAGGATTTATTAAAAATTGATAGGAAAGAATATTTAAGAATGGAACAATTAGGTGACTTTATTAGCCTGAAGGAATAGATATGCGCGAAAAAATAAAAAATGCAATTGGGTATACGGTTCAGGATTTAATTAAAAATGGGATTAAATCCTCGTTTACCGACAAAGAATTAAAAAAACTTGGAATAGTTATTCCTGAAGTTGAGATAAATGCCAAAGACATTAAAGAGATTAGAGAAAAAACGAAGATGAGCCAGAGCGTTTTTGCAAAAATGCTTAATGTGAATTCTTCATCTGTAAAGCAATGGGAACAGGGAAAACGAAATCCATCCGGTTCCACAAAAGTATTATTAGAACTTCTTAGGATGAATCCGGATATTTTAAATTACCGAATTGAATATTATACAAATACAAGATAAGTATAAAATTTCAGACCATTAATGCCTCGCTCAGAAGGTCTGTCATCATCATGAACAATGAGGAGCGAAGCGATCCCTTGAATGAGGTTGCTTTTGTCACTTCGATTTTCGCAACGACACCCTTCGTTACATCGTTGGTTTTTTCGCTTCACTTTTAATGTACATGTCAGGCGCAACGGTTTTTTACGACCGGTAATCACAGACCTTGCAATATATTAACGTAAAAGAATCATTTTTTTGATCTGCACAAACCCCGTACCTGTATGCATCAGAACAAAGTAAACACCACTGGCCAGGTCGTCAGCATTAAAGGAAAACGAATATATTCCAGCTTTCTGCTTTTTGTTTACAAGCGTTCGTATTTCTTGTCCCAGGGTGTTATAAATTGTCAGGCGAATAGAAGTAGCCTTCGGTAAATGATACCGAATTGTTGTTGCCGGATTAAAAGGATTGGGGAAGTTTGTTAAGGCATATATTTTTGGAAGTATGGTTGTATTTTGCCGAACAGCCGTTTCTTTTTTCCTCTCAAATAAATACAGAATAACGCTATATTGCAATAGAGAGCGCTTATCGGTGAACAGCGAACCGCTAACGGCAGAGGTCTCTATCAACTCGAGTTCCGCGCTGGAAGAATCATCAAAAAAACTGGAGTGGTGCGGATCAATTAAATAGATTTTTAACGAATCGCTTGAGAACGGGATGTTTTGAACGGATAAATTTAAATCCTTTGGCGAACTGTTTTTATTCCATACCATGACAGCCAGCGATGTATCACTAATAGAGGCCATTCCGTCCAGTCCTTCATCTGATCGAACAATCAAACCTGAATCGGGCATGAAGGTATACATTTTAAACAGGTTAAATTTGGCCTTGGGTGTGTTGTCAAAATCGATCAGTCCGTTGTTTTCCCACTTGCCATCGTCCGGGCCATTATCAATGATGGTTTTATTAAAGCGTGTCAGCCGGGGCATGGTTGTTAAAATATTTTTAAAGGTACCGGCAAACCAGGCGGCGCACCGGCTTTGATCGTAACTACTACCGGTTTCCGGACTAATGGCATAGGAAAATTCATTCAGATGTACTTCCACCGAATCCATGTTTCGG
>JANTFQ010000183.1 GCA_024763405.1 Calditrichaceae bacterium | reverse complement strand
TGAATCCAAATGAGAATTCGGGATAAAAAAGATATTCATCAATTGCCGAATAGGTCAGCCAGGATTGGTAATTAAATTTTGCATAAATCAGTTTTACGCCGAGTACGACCCAGTGTTCATTCCACAACGGCTGTTCGAGATTAAATTGAAAATTATAAGCCGAAAAGTACCGAAAGAATTCACCAAGCAGCATTTCTTCGGATAAGGTTTTAAGATAGCTGCTTTGCACTTCAACCCGGGCCGTGATTGTAAAATCCCTGACGTCGTAACCGATGGAAAGAAACGGGCTGACCAGAACGCCCATTGATTTCAGATGAATGCCATCAAGCTGTAAATGTCCGAACCAAACCGAAGTGTTTTCGCCAAGGGCAAAAGAAACAGCGTTGTTAAGCAGGTTCCATTGAAAGCCAACCGTACCATAGTTGGCGAGATAATTGGTATAAAACTGGAGATTCAAAGAAACATTTTTTATCAGGCCCACCCTAAAATCACTCGTAACCATAGGGAATGTATTTATCTCGTCATCCACAACAGCAGACGGAAGTTTGGTAACACTCAAACCCAGCACCGCTTTATATTGCCAGGGAGCGTAGGCTTTTGGATAATAAAAATAGGAAGGTTTTGCTTCCGATGCCGGCTGACCATTTACGGTGCATAGCGCGAGTATTGTAAAAAGAATTGTTTTGTAAATTTTCATATAAAATCCGTTGCCTAAATCGTTTATCTCCAGGGCAGGTTGTAAAAATTAATAAGATATAATGGGATTACCGGGAACCGTCGTATCCATTTTAATAAACGTTGCTTGTCGTAATTTAAATAATTATTGGAAATATAAAAGATAAAAATTGAGAATTGTAAGGGTATTGCAAGATTGGTTACACTAATTTCAGTTTTCAATTATTTGTGTAAATCAATAGTGACCGGTTCAACTAAAATATAGTTGAAAGATTGACATTATCAAAAAATTGGAAAGCAATGCAATCCCTTATAAAAATTTTAATTTTATCCCCGGCAATGGTATATTCTACGCGAAAAAATTAAACCAAATAAAAGGAAATCAGATGCGTACTATTTTATACATTTTATCACTGCTTCTACTTATCAATTTAGCCTCCTGCCAGGAAAACAAAACCCAAAAAGCGCCGGAAACATTGGCAAAAGGCGAACATAAAGCCGTGGTCGAAGAAGTACTACAGACAAATTCATATACCTATCTTAAGGTAGATGAAAATGGAAAAATAAGTTGGCTGGCAACGGTAAAGCAAGAGCTCAATACAGGAACCACTGTTTTTTATAAAGCGGATCTCGAAATGAATAATTTTGAGAGTAAGGAATTAAACCGTACGTTCGATTCCATCTTCTTCGTTTCATCCATTAGTGATAAACCCCTGCAATCGGGAATGTCTTTAATGAAGGGGGCATCAGCGGAACATCCAAAAACAGCGCCTGCGGCGGACATTTCGGTAGAGCAACCCCAGGGTGGTGTTTCCATCAGCAAACTTTCGGCCAATCGCGCTGCTTACGAGGGGAAAACCATTCTCGTACGCGGACAGGTAACCAAATATAATCCAAGTATTATGAACCGTAACTGGGTGCATGTACAGGACGGAACCGAAGACGGCGGAACCTTCGATTTAACGATTACCACCCATGACGTGGTAAAAATGGGAGACGTTGTTACGTTTAAAGGGAAAGTAGTATTAAACAAAGACTTTGGCGCAGGTTATAAATACGATATTATTATGGAAGAAGCCAGCCTGCAATAATCTTGTTGACCTGGGGAATTATCTTCTTAGACGTGTGCCGGGCCAACGGTGTACCGCATTTATTTCCAGGATTTTGTTGTACCGCAAGAGACACTTTAATAACATTTGCTTTAGTTATTATTTGATTGTACATTTCTTTTGTACAAATTAAAAGGAAAGCGTAATGCAATCAATTGCAGTAAGTGAATTAAGAGCCAATTTAATGCGGATTCTTAAAAATATTGAAAAAGGTTCTTCAATAAGTATCACTTCCAGAGGAAGAGTAGTCGCAAAGCTAATTCCTCCGGAAGACTCAATAAAATTGGCTGAACAAAAGCTGGCAAAGGTAAGGCAATCCGCTAAAATTTATGATGTATTATCACCGATTTCAGAAAAGTGGAAAGCTGATAGTTAATGGTTACAGTTGATACGCACGTAATAATTTGGGAAGCATTAAAGCCTGAGAAACTTAGTAAAAAGGCAAAATCTGCATTTGACAAAGCCAACGAATCTGGTAATATAATATTTTGTGATATTTCGTTGTGGGAAATATCAATGCTCATAACAAAGAAACGTCTGGAAATTGAAATCCCCTTTCTTGAATTTATAGATTTACTACGAGCCACAAGGAATTATAGATTTCAGTCAATTACTCCTGAAATTGCGGATATTTCTACCAACCTGGACTCTGAGATAAATTCTGACCCTGCAGATCGAATAATTGCAGCAACTTCCATATATTCAAATTCATTTCTAATTACAGCTGACCAAAATTTACGAAGCTCTAAACTAATTTCTACAATTTGGTAATTTGCGGTACAACAATTTATTGCACCTGAAAAAAACGCGTCTGGGTTCTTTGAAATTCAATAAACCGCAGATGGTTTCTGGCAGAGTGAAGTTCATAGCGCTGTCTTTTTTTCAGGTGATTACCAGCCGCTGGAATAAGAAAATAATCTACCCTGCTAACCCGGAAGAATTTTAAAATACTTTTACTTCGAAATACTTCTTGGGATGCTTCTTAATATCCAGAATCAGGGAGTCAAGGTGCTCAACGGCACGATCCATATTATTGTAGAGTGAATCGTTTTTCACCAGCTTGCCTAAAGTTCCGTGACCCTTATTCACTCCGGCCAATACAGAATCAAGCCGGGCGGAGACAGAGCGTAAATCATGCAGTGTTTTACTGATATTGCCGGCATTCCGGGAAAGCGTATCCAGAATCGTGTGGATTGGTTTTTTATTTTGTGCCGTGATTTCTTTTAGATTGCCGGTCGCTTTTTTAAGGTCACCGTTAATAAGCAGATTTAAATTTTCAGAGGTTTTCCGCCAGGAGCCAAGCAGGGTATTGAGATTCTGGAGCGTTTGTTTTCCGGAGAGGATATTGATGTTTTGTAAAATACTGTCCACTTGTGTTTCGAGACGTTTCCCCTGGCCCATTATTTCCGCAAGGCCTTTATCTGTTTCCCCATAAACGGTTTCACCAAAGTCTAAAAACTGAGTTGATTTACCGGGAATAATTTCTACTGCCATTTCCCCCAATAAATTGATACTTTTAATGACAAAGCGGGAATCTTTTGGAAGCGGCGGCGCTTTCTCAATTTTTAGCTGAATGGAAATCCCCTGTGCACCAATTTCGGTATCCTGAATCGTGCCGACATTAAGGCCCTTATATAAAATTTCATCACCAATACTTAAACCGTTGGCATCCTGAACAATCATATTCAAATGCAGACCCTTTACCAGGAAATTTGATTTTCCTAACCATAAGATAGCAAAAATCACAATCAGGGTTGCGATGGTTACAGATAAACCAATGGCAAATTCATTTTGTTTTGTTTTCATTTTATCTTTGCCTTTCCGTGAATAAACTGATTGAATATTTCATGATCCTGCTGCCACAATTCTTTTGCCGAACAGCTGTGGATAATTTTACCTTCATAAAGCATCCCTATTCGGTCCGAAATACGCTCCACGCCGGAGATGTCGTGACTGATTATAAGAGAAGTTGTACCCAAACGGTTGTTCAAATCGACAATCAAGTCATTAATCATATTCGAGAGAACCGGGTCCAGGCCGGTGGTTGGTTCATCATACAGTAAATATTTGGGCTGTGTGGCAATCGCCCGGGCAATGGCGACCCGTTTGATCATGCCGCCGCTTAATTCTTCGGGATACTGATCCTGAATGGGCGGCAGGCCAACCATTTCTAAACTTTGTTCAATACGGCCACTGCGTTCTTCTTCCGAAAGATGTTTTTGGATTTTTAAAGCCAAATCAATATTTTGCCCGACCGTCATAGAATCCCATAAAGCGCCTTCCTGGAAAACCATACTCATAATTGGCCGTACATGCTGATTGTATTGCTGCTCACTGTAATCCGTAATATCCTGGCCGTCCAAAATAATTTGTCCATCGTCCGGCGCCAAAAGCCCGATAATAGATTTTAGCAGAACCGATTTCCCGGTACCGCTCATACCAATGACGCTCACAATTTCATGATCCGAAACAGTGAGACTGGTCTCATCTAAAATTTTCTTAGCGCCAAAGGCTTTTGACAGTTTAATAATTTCGAGCATCTGTTTTTTACCAAACAAAAAATAAAACGGCCGAGATAATATAATCCAGGGCCAGAATTTCCAGGGAAGACCAGACCACGGCATGTGTGGTGGCAGTGCCGACGCCTTTTGCGCCCCTGTTAGAGTTAATTCCAAAAAAAGAACCAAATAAAATAATAACCTGCCCGAAGATGAGCGCTTTAATCAGGCTGGTATAAACATCCCGCTCATCAAACACATGACGCATACCTTTGATAAATCCTTCCCAGGTAAGATGAATTGTAAAATGAGAAGAAAGATAGCCGGACAAAATTCCGATGGTATCGGCAAAGACCAGCAGTACGGGGATGGCAATTAATGCGGCCACCATGCGCGGCATCACAAGATATTCGATGGGATCGATAGCCAGTACGCGCAGGGCGTCAATCTGCTCGGTGACCTTCATGGCGCCCAGTTCCGAAGCAATGCCGGAAGCAACCCGGCCGGAAAGGATTAAACCGATAATAATCGGTCCCATTTCTAATAAAATAGAACGTAAAATAAGACCGCCCTCAATCCAGGCCGGCGTGGAAGCGCTCATCTGTGTACCAATCTGAACCCCAAGCGCTAAACCGAGGAAGACGGAAGTAAGCATAACAATCGGCAGGGAACGGCGTCCGATATAGACAAACTGTTCGACTATCTGCTGTAGATATTTCGGAATTTTGCGGAAAGCCCAAAGCGCTTCGAGGGCCATTATGGTGAGCTGGCCATAACCCTTGAAGAAACCAATGGTTTTGATTCCTATTGTATTGATTGTTTTTTTAAGATCAAATTTTAACATTTAAGGGTCTATTCTAAAAAGTTTTATTTGATGTCTGTCCATAAAGTCAGAAAATAATGAGAATTTTTATAATTCTTTCTGTCGTCCTAAATACCTCATCCCCCCATAAAGTGGCCGCTTCGTGGAAACCCCTTCTCCTACAAGGAGAAGGGGAACTTTCTTTTCTCCCTCTCCTTTCAGGAGAGG
>JANTFQ010000182.1 GCA_024763405.1 Calditrichaceae bacterium | reverse complement strand
ATATTTCTGACCGTTCTTCTGAACGAGGCATCCGAGTGTTCCGGCCGTGATATTTATATGACCGATGCTAACACCACCCGGAGCGGGTCTGAAACGGCCTTTTGGATCGGCAAGAGCGTAAATCATTCCGGAGGCGTGCACATCGGTGGGAATCCCCTGAACGGTTTGGGGAACCATTTCGCTCTGGAGCAGGGCGCGTTTGGAAGCCTTTGTGTCAACGGAACAGATAAGCGCCAGCTCGTCGGTTAGGCTGCCGTTGGTTATTTTATAGCCCACTCCGGTCGCGATTACGTTTGGTTTTTGCATAAGTTCGGCGCGGGCTTCATTTAACGTTTGTCTGATGTCTTCAATTGTGTGTGCCATAAAGTCTCCTGATTATGAAAAAATAAAAAAACTACAAAGCAGTGCGAAAGAAAAATAGGAAACCGTGGGGAAAGAAAAAGCCTCAAAGGAGAATTCTCCTTTGAGGCTTGGTGAAGCATTATTTCATTAATAGAATGCGCTGCGAAAGAACTGTATTTCCGGCTTGCAGGCGAACAATATAAATACCGGTATTCGCGGTAATGCCCGCATTATTTTTTCCGTTCCACTGTATGCTGTTCAGGCCAGTATGGGCAGCTCCGGAATACAGAGAAGCAATTTTTTCACCCAATACATTAAAAATATCCAAAGTTATATCCTGACCGGCCGCAGAAGACGGCACATTGTAATTGATGGTAGTTGACGGATTGAACGGATTTGGATAATTCTTTAGCAAGGCAAAAGCATTGGGGTTTTTAAGTTCGCTTGACATATCGATACCCGAAACCACGTCGACACTTTGCGTTGTGGATGTATTCACGAACGCATGCATAATGGCATCGAACCCGGTCTGCTGAACCCAGCCGGAAGCGGTTTGAATGTAGGTACGGTTGTCGATTGGTGCATCTAAATCAACCCCTACCATAGGGCCGCTATATCGTTTGTAGGTAATAAAACAACTGCCATCCGAAATAGTTACAGGGGAATTAAAAACCAGGATATTAAATCCCTGGGTTGTTCCTGATAAAGTTTTTCGGACCAGTCGCGTCCCCGGAGTTCCGTTAGGACCATTGTCGTCATAAATGGCAAACTGCGCTTTTGTACCGGTTGTATTAGCGACGTCCAGAAAAATCTTAACGGCTTCAAATGAAGCGGGATAAGAATCCGGGGTAAATTTCACGGCAATCAGATAATTATCATCTGCCATAATTGACGAATCACTTTCGGCATCATCATAAGAAAGTTCTGTAACACCCGCCGGAATAATCTGAGCGGTCGCAATATTTGACGGTTCGGAACGGCCGTTATATTTAACCGTATTGGTTACAACATAATTATACGTGTAATAAGCAGAGGCACTTGCATCGATATACTGGTTGGTACCGTTTACTTCTGCGAGATAGATAAAATTCTCTTTGCCTTCCTGCTGACGCCATATGGTTTGCGTCGAATAAGCGGGTTGCGCATCCCAGCCAATGATAATGGTACGGTTCTCCAAATCAGCTTCGGCCGTTACATTTTGGGGCGCAGGAATATAGCGGGTTGGACTGTAAATTACGATATCATCAAGCAGTAAACCGCTGCCGTGTGGAGTATCGTAATCAGACCAGAAACGAAAACTCAGATAAATATCCTGCCCAGCGAAGCGGGATAAATCGAACATAGACATATTGGTTGGATACCCATAAGTCCATGCAAATTCAAGCCACTGATCAAATCCCAGAGAATACACATAGGGATCGGCTTCGATAAATTCCCAGGTTTCACCATCTAAACTGACTTCAGGACGGAAATATTCGACATCGGGGAATGGGTCGGCATCATAAAAATCGGGGATATATTTATAGTCTAAATATACGGGTGAAGCGTCGGGAATTGAAATGGGCCCCGTATAAATAATGTTATCCATATAGGGGTTATACGTGGCTTCCGGATCGTAGACCAAGCCTCCGTGTTGGCAACTGGCAGCATGATTAAATCCAAAACCATATGGTTTGAAATCCGGAGAAAGGGCCGGAAGCGGCTCTTCAATTTTTACCAGGTGCCAAAGATCTTCACCAAGCGGTGGAATGAATTCATTGGATTTACCGGTCATATCTACATCCGTTCCGTAATTGGAAAAGATTGTCTTGGAAGTAGATTTAACTTCGATGTTATCAATTTGCCAGCCGTATAAGGCAGGAGCACCGTCCGCGGTGGAGTAGGCCATATCAGAGGCAAAAGCAAAGCGTAAAATGACCGGCGTATCGCTGCTGGTATAAGCGGACAGGTCGATACTTTCCTGTGTCCATGTATCGTTTTCTCCAGCCCATCCGGCGATACCAGGACCTTCATTTTGTCCCTGGGTAGGATGGCCGAAAGCCCAGATGCTGGTCACATTATAAGTGGCAAACGGTAAAACGGTAAACGTTTCACCACCATCGGTAGAGATACGTACATTCATACCATCCCAGGCATCGTACGGTGAGGGAGCGCCGCCCGGGGATTCTGCAGCATAACGATGGAAAAAAGAAAAGGTTGCATCTTCATCTAAGGTCAACGGTGGAGTATCCAAAACCTGATACCAATGGTTATCATATCCGCCGTTATCGCCAAATGCTAAGTTTGCACAGCGCCACGACGTTCCGTCGTAGGCATTCCAGTCATTCACAATCCATTCGCTCGGGCCTGGTTCGGGACGAGGATAGGTATTGTCTTTTGTCATCCAGCGGCGCCAGGATGCCGCACCTTCGAAGGTTTCCTGCCAAATTATACCACCCTCAAAAACCCCGCCCGGCTGGGTTTCGGTGGGAGAATAAACCTGCACGGCTTTGGTCTGTGCATCTGGTTTTTCACGGAGCTGATTCTGTACTGCTTTCTGACTGCCGAATGTAATTGCGGCAAAAATAAAGATCAGCATAAAAGTGAGTAATGGTTTTTTCATACCTGCCTCCTGATTGTGAGTTGTTGGTTTATGCGTTGGGTTGTTGTCGTTACTTTTCAATCAGCAGATTGAATATAGCTGAATGGGAAAACAGATACCAAAATATATTACAAATAGGGTAATGGTGCAACAAGTATTTTTAAGAAAAATAAAGATTTATCCGGTATTTTTAATAAATCTGTAAGGATTTTCTCTTACTTCCGTCTAAAATGGAAACTTTGTGAAAAAAAATAATTCAAAGAAATAGTTAAAACGAAGGAGTACAAAATGAAAACGAAGGTAAATGAAATTTTAAAGGGTGGAATCATCGCCACAATCGCTATGACAGCCGTTATGTTGATGGCACCTGTGATGGGCATGCCGAAAATGCCAATCGGTAATATGCTGGCCGGTTTTATGCATATGCCGGTAGCGCTTGGCTGGATTGCACATTTTGTAATTGGAATTATTATAGCGGCCGGTTATGTTCAGTTTTTTCAATCGCGGCTACCAGGCAATGGAATTGTGAAGGGATTAATTTACGGTCTGATTCCGTTTATTATTGCACAAATGATGGTAATGCCGATGATGGGGGCTGGTTTGTTCTCATCCGCTACTCCTGCGCCGATGATGATGGTAATGGGCAGCCTGATCGGACACTTTGTATATGGTGCGGTTCTGGGCGCCGTTACAACGAGGTAAAATTACAAAAGATAGTTGATTAGTTCAGATATTTATTAAGATAAATTAGAATTAAAGGGAGAATGAAATGAAAGCACTGTATGAATCATTAGTACAAAAAGTAGAAATGCTCAGCGACTTACCGCCCCTGTTTTTCCGACTGATTTTAGCCTACGGTTTTTATGGCCCGGCTATGCAGAAGGTGGGAAATATCAGTGGTATCGCCGAATGGTTTGCCAGTATGGGAATGCCTTTCCCGACACTGAATGCCTATATGGCGACAGGAACTGAAGTCACCGGTTTTATCCTGCTTTTTCTGGGACTTGCAACACGGATTATTTCGATTCCGCTTATCGTGGTTATGATTGTGGCTATTACGACGGTTCATCTCGGCAACGGTTTCGAAGCAGGCAACAACGGCTTTGAAATTCCGCTGTACTATATTTTGATGCTGATTAGCCTGATCATTACCGGGCCGGGCAGAATAAGTATCGATGGCCTTTTAAAACGGAAAATGGCTGATAAATAACAGAAATTGCACCGCATTAAAAATACGCCCCGGCTGGTTTTGTACTAACCGGGGCTTTTTGTTTTTCAATATAATATGCCGGTGATTTAACGATTACGGCACACATTATCATTCGAATTTTCGCTTCAGCGGAAAGAGGAATCCCTTCTTCGAAAGTGTAGATGCTTGCCAGGAACAATAATCAATATCCAACAGTGAATGTCCAATTCCCAAATCGGCCGTCGCAGATTTAAAACCCCCTTTTTTAATTTCCCCCCTAACAGGGGGGAAGGCGTAGGCATGAGGCAGGGCGTAGATTATGCAAATGGTTTAACGATTACGGCACACATTGTCATTCCGAATTTTGCTTCAGCGGAAACAGGAATCCTTTCTGCAAAAACGAAGATGCTGTCCTGAGAACAATAATCAATATCCAACAGTGAATGTCCAATTCTCAAATCGGCCGTCGCAGATTTAAAAGCAGCGGGGGGATGCCGGATAATTAACCATTGCATTAACCGAAACCAGCCAAACATCGGAAATAGAAAATATTGTGGCATTTAAGCCCGGTCTTTATCAAATTACGTTTTTTATTTCAATTATTTATCCAAAGACAGGCAAAAAAATGGCAAAGATAAAATCTGTTTATATTTGCAGTAAATGCGGTTACCAAACTTCCCGCTGGTTGGGCAAATGTCCGGAATGCGCTTCCTGGGACACCCTGGAAGAACAGTTTGTCGAAACTAAAAACAATATGGCAACAGCAGCGGTTCGTTTTCAGAAACCGCTTTCTTTAAATTCTAAAGTTGTATTTAAAGAAAATCGTGTTTCCAGTGGAATGCCCGAACTGGATCAAGTGCTGGGCGGGGGAATCGTCAGTGGTTCATTGGTGCTCATCGGCGGAGACCCGGGTATCGGAAAATCGACGCTGATGTTGCAGATGCTGGCTTCCGCACAGTATGAAACGGACAAACTGTATATATCCGGGGAGGAATCTTTTAACCAGATTCGGCAGCGGGCCGCCCGTCTGAATGTAAACAAAGAGCAGATCCTGTTTCTTAATGAAACCAATCTCGAAGCCATTACAACGTTGCTTCAGAAAGAAAAACCGGGGCTGGCCGTAATCGATTCCATTCAAACCGTTTCCAGTTCGCTGCTGGATGGTATTCCCGGCAGCAGTAGTCAGCTGCGTTATTGCACCAATGCGCTGGTCAGGCTGGCAAAGGAAGA
>JANTFQ010000181.1 GCA_024763405.1 Calditrichaceae bacterium | reverse complement strand
ATTTGGCATCGGCCTGCTCCGTTACCGTACAGGTGTTAATCACGGTTAGGTCGGAAGCCTGTCCAAAGGGCACCACTTCATAGCCCTGCTTTTGCAGATCCGCGGCAATGATGGCGGTTTCGGCTTGATTAAGACGACAGCCGAGTGTATGTAACGAAACAGTGGGTTGCGGGTTATTTTTCATAGCCAACTATAACGATTCCCTGTTCAAAAAAAATCCTGTTATTTTTAATTAGGCGGGAAATTTAAAGAACCAGCAGCAAGATGCAACTTTTGTGGGGATTTATTTCTGTTTTGGTTGGGAGTTGTTTGGTTTTTAGGGAATTGAGTTGTTAAACATTGCCCAAGTAAATTTATTTTTATACATTATAGCCAATTAATACTTTAAAAATAAGTATTGCGATGAAAACGAATCCGTTTAAAAAAGACCTATCCATATTTTTTTTATCTTTCTTGTTTGCACTATTTTCAGTGCAGTACAGTTATCAAGAGCAGTATAAGTACAGCAGTATTGATATACTTTTCATACCAACAGATACACCAGTGGAATGTCTTGTCGATCCTGAACAGGATTCAATTAGGATTAGTAGAATCCTTTCCGGATTCGAGTATTTAAATACAAACCATACAAAACAAGTATTTAGTAATCCTTATGCGCACATCAATATTTTTCAATATGAATTCCTGCAAATTCAAGGAATCAACCCGCAAAACTTATTAGTTTCAACGGATGTGGCACTATTTCATCCGTTCATCTCTGTTCTGCATAAAAGTCAGCCTTGTCATTCTTCTGAAGAAGACAACCCTTTCCCATTTAACTGTTAAAAGTCCTAGTATAAGGAGTATTTTTTCCTTACAAATATTGCCGCTCAACTTAGCTTTTGCAGCGGCGATGTGAGGATTTAATATCTCTCAAGTATATTGGATATTTGACCTTCTATTGCGTTATGAAGGTTGAGCTCTATGATCTTTTAATAGGCTGGGAAAGGAAAAACAATGAAACTTCAAAAATATACAGATTGGCTAAAAAACCTCTATCAGCATCTTCTTAGTACTGAAACCAATAATGAAATGTCAGAATATGTTTTATTGTTGAAAGAAATCCGAAGTTTGGAAACCTCGCTTAGAAAGCTATCGGATAGAGACCTTAAAGAAAAATTTATCGTATTAAAGGAACGGTTAAAACAAAGCCCAGAACTTAGTGGACTTCTACTGGAAGTCTACGCTATTGTTACTGAAGCGATTCAACGTTGTTTGCATATACGTCCTTTTGATGTACAAATATTAGGAGCAATCGCATTACATCATTCCACGATAATCGAAATGCCAACGGGAGAAGGTAAAACATTGGCTGCTGTTTTCCCGGCAGTATTAAATGGGTTAAATGGACAGGGTGTACATATTTTAACATTTAATGATTATCTGGCCGAACGCGACGCCGGCTGGATGGGGCCTGTTTATAACTATCTTGGACTGACTGTCGGTTTTGTAAAAGAAGGTATGTCTGCAACAGAACGCCGCAAAGCATACGTAGCGGACATAACCTACCTTTCAGCTAAAGAAGCAGGCTTTGATTATTTACGCGATACGATGTGCAGTAAGAAAACAGAAATTGTGCAAAGACCGTTTCATTTTGCCATCATCGATGAAGCTGATTCAATTCTGATTGATGAAGCGCGTATTCCATTGGTCATCGCCGGAAGCAGTGATAATTCACTTATGGACACGTATCGAATAGCTAAAGTGGCAAGAGGATTATTAAAAGGCGTTGATTATGAGTTAGATGAATATGAACGCAATTTTCATTTAACAGAAGCTGGGGTAACAAGGGTAGAACAAGAATTAAACTGCTCTAATATTTTTGATATGAAACACTATGAACTGTTAACTCAATTGAACTGTGCTATTCACGCCGAGGCTCTGTTAATTAATGGCGTAGATTATATTGTTCGTGATCAAAAAATTGAATTGGTTGATGAATTTACCGGCCGGGTGGCTGATGAAAGACGTTGGCCGGATGGACTACAAGCGGCTCTGGAAGCGAAGGAAAATCTAACTCAACAAAAACAAGGTGAAATTTTAAACACCATCACCTTGCAGTATTTTATTAATCTATATCCAAAAGTATGTGGAATGACTGGAACTGCTATTGATGCTCGAAGTGAATTTAAACGATTTTATAATTTAGATGTACTTGTTATTCCGCCAAATAAACCTTGTATTCGCGAAGACTTACCAGATATTGTTTTTCAAAATAAAGTACAAAAAGAACTGGCTATAATTGAAGAAGTCATCAAAATAAATCGTACCGGGCAACCGGTTCTGATAGGAACTTCCAGTGTCCAAGAATCGGAACGGTTGGCTGTCAGCTTTAAAGATAGAAATCTGGAATGTCAAATTCTAAATGCCCGTAATGATTATTATGAAGCTGAGATTATTTCTAAGGCAGGTAAAATCGGTTCTGTGACTATTTCAACCAATATGACTGGACGGGGTGTTGATATTCATATGGGTGGTTCGGATGAGGTTGATAAAAAGAAGGTTCTTGATTTGGGTGGTTTATACGTTATTGGGACTAATAAGTATGAAAGCCGGCGTATCGATAAACAACTCAGGGGCAGAGCCGGCCGCCAGGGTGAACCTGGTTCCTCACGTTTTTTTATAAGTCTTGAAGATGGTCTTTTTATGCGCTATAACCTAAAAGATTTGCTTCCAAAACAATTATCACTGACAACCAGAGAAGAGCTGTCTTTAAATAAAATTCTTTCAAAAGAGATTGACAGGATACAGCGAATTATTGAAGGTCAGAATCTTGAGATCAAAAAAACCTTGCAAAAATATTCTGGAATAATCGATAAACAACGCCTTATCCTGTTTCAAAAGCGTCAGCAATTCCTGGAGGCTGAAAATGCGGTTAATTTCTTTAAATCTCAATATGAAAATAAATATGAATCAATATTAAAAATACTTGGAAAAGATAAAACAGCTGATGTAGCACGAATGATCCTGTTATTTCATATTGATCAGGAATGGACAGAGTACCTTGCTTTAATAGCTGAACTTCGCGAAAGTATTCATTTACGGCGAATTGGCGGGCAGGATCCCTTATTTGAATTCCAAAAAACTGTCATTCAAATGTATGATGAGATGCTGACATCTATTAATCAGAAAACATTGAGTTCCTTTGAGAATCTGAATATTACAGAATGCCATGATATATTAGATGGTAAAAAATTCAAACGTCCTTCAGCCACCTGGACTTATTTAGTGAATGACAATCCATTTGAGAATATGATTGGAATGCAGATGATTGGTAATATTGGTATGCAGGTAGGGGCGAGTATATTAGGAAGCATTTTTATTCTGCGTCAACTGTTTAGAACAGTTAGAGGGAAGAATTAGTTTTACGACAATATTTTTTTTGTAGATTAGAAGAACTAACAGAAATATTTCGATTATCATTATGCACTTGATGGCAAAATATTTAACAATGTAACGCAGCTGAAAAAATCGTGTCCGGATTCTTTAAAATTCATTAAACAGCAGAAGGATGTTGGGATCAGGAAATTAATAGCCGCAGTATTTTTTTTCAGGTGATTACCAACCGTCAGGATGTTGAGTTATTGGGAACCGGGTGTTAAAAGGTCAAGTAAGTCAAGGAGTTATGGATGATGTTTTACTTTCCCCGTGCTGAAACATGGGGCTATTCAAAACTTTATAACTCTTTTCATTAGTGTCCGGTTAAAATATCAACCAATCAAACCAAGGCCAATACGGTAAAAGCCAAACACTGAGCCAAATTAAGGGCCTTAAAGAAGCTTATCTTTTGGCGAAATTTCTGTTTGAGTCCCGAGTTTCGGGACGAGTTAAATTTCGCCTGGGCTTTTTGTTACTTTTTGGCCAGACAAAAAGTAAGGTTTTTTTTTCTTGAATGACGTTTACAAGAATTTAACCGGACACTAATGATTTAATATTTTTATTTTTTATAAAATTTTTTAACACTGCATTGGAATAGGTGATTTGATATACCTGTTTCCTATCCTGTTATTTTTCAATATATTTAGTTTTTTACCAAACAGGAGCATTAATATGCGATTTACCTTAAAAATGATCCCACTTCTTTTTATCCTGACATCCTATGCGCTAAGCTGTACAAATATTTTAGTGAGCAAGGGCGCAAGCAGTAACCGATCCGTAATGATCACCTATTCCTGCGATGGAGAATTCCACCCGCACCTAAAAATCACACCGGCTGCAGACCATCCGGCCGGAGACTCTCTGGAATTCCGGGATGGGCAGGGACGCTTACTGGGGAAAATTCCCCAACCGCCACACACCTACAAAGTGGTAGGTCTGATGAATGAATTTCAGTTGGTTATTGGCGAAACGACCTTTAGCGGCAGAAAAGAGCTGCAAAATCCAAAGGGGCTTCTGCATTACTGGACGCTGATGAAGCTGGCGTTACAACGGGCGAAAACGGCCCGTGAAGCCATAACGGTAATTACCGGTTTAGTGGAAAAATACGGCTACCGTTCCACCGGCGAAACCTTTTCCATTGCCGATCCCAATGAAGCCTGGATTATGGAAATAATCGGGCCGGGTCCCGGCGGTAGAGGCGCCGAATGGGTGGCGCGTCGCCTTCCGGAAGGCTATATTTCCTGTCACGCCAACAAAGCGCGCATCAGTACCTTCCCTTTAAACGACACGGACAATTGCCTGTATTCTGCCAACGTAAAATCCTTTGCCATCCGGAAAAAATATTACGATCCGCAATCCGGTGAACCGTTCCGTTTCAACGAAGCCTATTGTCCGGATACGCCGCGTAACCGCCGCTATTCCGATGCCCGCGTCTGGAGTGTCTTTCGCCGCGCGGCGCCATCCCGTCATTTCTCGCCCGCCTTTCAACGCGGGGATACTACTGCCGATCCTTATCCCTTGTGGATTAAACCGGATCATAAATTATCCACATCCGATGTGTTTGCCCTGATGCGTGACCACTATGAAGGCACACCATTTGATATGACCAAAGGCATTGACGCCGGTCCTTTTGGTTCGCCTAACCGCTGGCGTCCGATTTCGTGGAAGGTGGATAGCGTGGAATATGCCTGGGAACGTCCCATCTCTACCCAGCAAACCGGCTTCTCGTTTGTGTCCCAGTCCCGTACCCACCTGCCCAACGAAGTGGGCGGTGTTTTATGGTATGGCTTAGACGACACATACACGACCTGCTACATTCCTTTTTATTGCGGTATTAATCAGTTACCGGAGGGTTTAAGTAAAGGCTCGTTACAAAGCTTTAGTTGGGAATCGCCCTGGTGGATTTTCAACCTGGTGGCCAATTATGCCAATTTAAAATATTCCTACATGATTCAGGACATTCAAACAGTTCAATCCAAAA
>JANTFQ010000180.1 GCA_024763405.1 Calditrichaceae bacterium | reverse complement strand
GTCAACTGCTTCGCAGTTTTTGACTTGTAGTCCGTTTTCATCTTCGGGTTGCACCCGAAGTTATTCACGTATCACTGCTTCGCAGATAATGGGATATAAAAACAGTATCATACCCAAAATAGGGATTTTGCATAACATAAAAAGCAAGATGTTTTATTGAAATTTGTGTATCCTTGTGAAAATCAGCGGAATTCGATTTTAGGCTTTACTTTTACCCACACGAATCGACATAGAACCAAAAAAAGCCCCGACAAAACTGCCGGGGCTTTTTTATTTATTTGCTTCTACTGAACTGTTTACTTATTTAAGGAACATAACTGCTTTTGTCTGAACCGTTGAATTTGTTTTCAACTGGTAGAAGTACAGACCGGAAGCAGCTTGTTTGCCTTCCTGTGTTGTACCGTTCCAGGTAAAGGTACGGAGTCCCTGCTGCATATTTCCATTAAACAGCGTCTTAACTTTCTGACCGATTACATTGTAAATAATCAGCGATGCTGTTTGTGTTTTCGCCATTTCAACCTGAATGGTAGTCATCGGGTTGAATGGATTCGGATATGCATTATGCAGCTTAATACTTCTGAGAACCGTATGTGTACCCGGGTCATTAATAGCAGTTGGTGTTAATCCATTGTCTTCACCAGTGCTCGCAGTGGTTTCAACATCGCCGTTTTCACGGGTAGAAAGCAGAACATCATATTCGCCTTCCTGTTCAACCGGAACGGAGAATTCACCGTTAGCGTCAACGTAACCGGAGGCAGCCCATTGGCCCGGTGCTTCGCCTTCCGGAGCTACCGGCCGTACATAAACTACAGCGCCTTCATATGGAGATGCCGCACCTGTTTTTCCATTACCAAGATTTACATGACCTCTGATAGTTGCCAGCGGTGCACGTGCAGGAGCGGTTTTTTCCAGTTCGAAATCAATGGTTTGATCCGCACCACTAATTGTAATTGCTTCTACTTCCGGGTCTGTCCATTTATGCGCGTTGTTATAAATCTCCGGAACATAACCGTAACCGCCCCAGGCCTGCAGATAGACGGTGCTTCCATTGTGGAAGATAGGACCAAAGTTATAATTTCCAAGGGTGTCAATCATTGCCGTCATAACCCCAACGCTGGCGTCTGTTGTAAAAGCAGTTACGTTTCCGGTCATAACCGGGTTTCCGTCTTCGTCAACCACGGTACCACTGATAGCAAAAGAATTATCGGTGTTTAATGTATCGAGGGCAAAGTCAATACCTGTTACATCTTCACCGGCGTGGTAAACAATCGGGTCAGCTGTCAGGAAAGTAGCTTGTCCGTTGTAGAACTGTGCAAAGAAGGTGCTGTCTTTCCAGGCAAATCCAACGAGAGAATCTTCAGGCAGCATGGTATAACCGTTTACGGTGTAGTTACCATCCGCATCGGTCGTACCTTCGTAGGTCCGGAACAGATTCGAAAAGGCATTGTAGCTTACAAAACGTACCTGAGCGCCTTCCAAAGGAAGCCCGCTGCCGCCGTTGTTTTGGCTGGCGGTAATGGTGCCGCTAATCGAAAATGGGGAAACCGTTGCTTCGGGCAGGGTGAAATCAATCCCGGATGCGCCATTTGAACCAACCGGTACGCGAACAGCGTCTTCGGCATTATATACGGTATCATAAAATACATGGTACATAAAGTCTTCGTCTAAAACATCATCATGAAAGAAAGCCGTGCAACGTACCACATAATCACCTTCGGCAACCTGCATTTCATAATAGCCGTTACTATCCGGAATAGCTGTAAAAGGCCGTCCGGCATTAACCGAATATCCCATAACCTGAACAAATTCATAGCCGGCTGTATTGGTGATAGTTCCACTGAGAATTTCCATCTCGGTAAGGACAATGCCCAGGGCTTCCGTATTGGCGCCGTCTACTGTAAAAATGCCCCAGTGAGTTAAATAATCCCCGGCTTGTGGAACATAAACAACATAATTACCATCAATCATTTCCAGATTAAAACTACCGTCGGCTGCGCTTGTAGCTTCATAGGAAGCCCAGCGGGTTAAAAGCATTCCGGGAATTTTAAAATGGCTGCCTTCATATTCTCTGAAATCGTTGATATCTACATCATCCGGCAGTTTAACAAAATAAACACTGGTTTCAACACCAGCTCCGTTAAATGTGATAGAACCGTTTACAGGATTTAAATCGGTTCTGTTTTCGAGGTGGATATTAAATTCCACCGGGTCTTCACCAACAACAACCTGCGCAGAGAAAGGCTGAGTGGTAAAGGTGTCTAAACTGGTAATTGTGTAAGTGTGATTCTTGATGACGGTAACAACCGAAGAACCCATCCCCATGAACATACCGGCAGAATTAATCAGCATACCATCTTCATCGGTGGTGATGATACTGTGTCCATAACTTTCAAATCCGGTTGAGTCCATCATCGTGAGCAAAAAATTATGCCCAACAACGACAGCACTGTCATCACCGGCGGTAACTTTTCCTGAAAGTGAAGTGGTAAAACCAAAACCGCCCTGAGCAAAGCTGGTTCCGGCAATCAGGAAGGTAAGTAAAAATGCGGTTAAAACATTAAAAGAAAGTACCTTTTTCATGTCTGTTCCTCCTATTTAGTGAAATGTTAAATAATTAGATTTATAATTCAGCTCTTCCTCTTACAAGAATGATGCCAAACTTATTCTACCGGCTTCGTATTTATAATATCCTTTAATGCTTGTAATAACAGGCCCTTAAGGAAGTTAGGAAGGAAATAGAAAATAATTGAGAAGGTTTGTTCTTTTATTTATTGTGAAAAAATTGCGTTACTATGAAAAATATGCATAGTATTATTTGCATTGGTAAATTTTTAATTCAAAAAAATATTTACCAATGGTATTGAATTTGCAAACTAAGCGCCTGGTTTTGATTGTCATAAACTGGTTGTACTATGTTGGATTCCTGAAAATCATACAGGCAATACAAACTCCAAAGACCCCAGGCTGCAAATGAAAGGGAACGCATTTTATAGGCGGAATTGTAGGTATTGTAAAGTTTATCAAAAGAGGCGTCATTTTTAGCCCGCATATATTTTTCCCGATCCGAAATCGTCTTAAAAGAAAAATAAACGGCGCTACTGATGACCACGGCGGACACCGCGGAAAATGAAATCCCTTTGGTTTGCATACCCTGAAAATAGTGTGCGCTTCCGGGTAGCAGGACACTGCCCGCTAAAATTAATGCCGGAACCTTCTTTTGTATTTTATTTTCAACAGGTCCTACCGGTTTGGGGGGAGTTTTAGCGGGACGGCCGATGTGATCTTTTTTAATCAGATTAAAAAATTCAACAATTTTAGGAGATGTTTCTTTTGGGTTTAATGAAAAATCGGGCTGGTCTTTCAGGATTTCCAAGATAATGGATTTGGCCTGAGATGTGTCGTTAAGCGCATAGGCCGAACTCAGCATGTATTGAAAAATGACCAGAGAATCCGAATGGGATGTGTAGGTGTCAGCCAGCAGGAAACGGCCTTTTTGCAGTACTTTTTTATACTCGAATGATTTAAAATCCTGTTCCAATGAAGTAATTTCCCGCTCAAGATTCTGTGCAAAAGCGGGGATGCTAATTCCGAAGAGTATAAAAAACAGCCATATTCTTTTCATATTTTTCTCTATCGTTTTTCTTTTAATACAATGGACATTTGTACGTCAGCCTTGTTTTGCCATTTCAAGGTATCCAAATGCGGTTTGTAAAAATCATTTTGCACTTCCAACAAATGGTCTTCTTTTGTAAGGTAAAGTGGTTTTACCAAAGGGGTAGTGCCCACATATTTCCCGTCTATATAAATCCGTCCCCAGGGATTTACCTGGATTTTCAGGCGCATAAAATTATTTTCTAAATCATAGCTAAAAATATTATGCTGATGCGCTTTAATTTCAATGGAATCAGAAAATGAAGGATAGGAGGGATTCTGCAGACTAAGCAGATATTTTCCGGGTTGTACTTGGACGGCTTTCGTCATCGGTGTTTTATCGATTAGTTCATAGTTCAGGTAAATATTGCACCAGGGAAATGTTTTAACGAGAAATTCGGTTGGTGCGTCGCTGTTTTTCTCAAGGACCGGATTGGAGTTTGT
This sequence comes from Calditrichaceae bacterium, assembly GCA_024763405.1. Taxonomy (GTDB): domain Bacteria; phylum Calditrichota; class Calditrichia; order Calditrichales; family Calditrichaceae; genus JANTFQ01. The sequence continues at coordinate 1,330 of JANTFQ010000180.1, read as the reverse complement.
TTGCGTAACCGGTGGTGTTTCGACCGGTTTTTGCTGCGGAGGTTGAATACTTGAAACCTGCTTTTCTGCTGAGTCGTGTACAGATGTTTTAGTACTGTCCAAAACAGTATCAACCGGAGCGGGAGGAGATGGCTCTATAAAGAAATTATTTTTATAAATATAAAATGCGCTCAACAAGATAATAAGAAAAAGAAAAAAGATAGCATAAGAGCCAAAATTTCTTTTTGGTGGTTCAATTGGCACGGTTTCTTTGTCGATAAAACGGTGGTCCTTTGCTTTCATTTGCTTTACGATTTCTATGGCTGTACCGGTACGCTTGTTCCGATCCTTTTTAAGCATATCCGACACCATATCAGAGAACCATTGCGGTATTTCCGGCTTTAATTCACGGAGCGATTTCGGGGTTTCGGACAGAATTCTGGAAAACACCTGGGCGAACTGCGGCGCTTCAAAGGGGTGAACGCCGGAAGCGGCCTGATAGAAGATAATCCCAAGGGAAAAGACATCACTGGCGGCGGTTAAATCTAAATTATTGATCTGTTCGGGCGACATGTAGAGCGGTGTACCCAGCAAAGCGCCGTCGGAGGTGACACGGCTAAGAGAATCGTGCAGCGTAATGCCGAAATCGGTTAGCTTGATTTTATTATCGGACGAAACCAGAATATTGTCGGGTTTTAAATCACGGTGGATGTAGCCTTTGCGGTGCAGGACAGACGTGGCTGAGGCAATCTGGAAACAAAAATCCAGGATGGTATCAAAATCCGGTTTTGCGGTTGCCAGGTATTCGGAAAAATTCTGACCATCAATGTATTCAATGGAAATGAAAAATTTTCCGTCTGTTTTGCCAAAATCGTAAATCTGTACGATGGATTCACTGTTCAAATCGGCGGCAATTTTGGCTTCCCGCTCAAAACGGTCGATAACGGACTGTTCCTGCCCCTGATAGACTTTAAGCAGGGTTTTACGGCCCAGTGTTTTATGACGGGCAATGTAAACAGAGGAAGGCCCGTTAACGGAAATAGTTTCTTCTAAAATATAATTGGCAATCGTTTCCATAAGCTTACAGGCCAAGTTCTTTCGCTTTAGATTGCAAGGAACGCAGGGAAATATTCAGGCTCTTTGCGGCGCGGGTTTTATTGCCGTTAAATAATTCAATGCGCTGCCGGATAATCTGATTTTTTATCTCTTCCATTGTACCAGTGAAACCTGTTTTAGAAGTGACCTCCTGCCCGCGATCGAGCTGGATATCGTCTTCTTCGATAAAAGATCCCGATGAGAGAATAGAAGCCCGTTTGAGAATATTATCCAACTGGCGCACATTGCCGGGCCA
>JANTFQ010000179.1 GCA_024763405.1 Calditrichaceae bacterium | reverse complement strand
TATCCTCTTTAGCCTGAGACGCTTTTTCCCTGGTTTCACCGAACTTTAACAGCCAAAATTTCTCCGGATTCAATTTTTGTTTGGCAATCTCTTCCCGCAGCAGACGCGGTGGTTCATCTAATAAATCATCCGCCAGATCGAAGGTTCCCCAATGAATGGGAATGAAGGTATCTGCCTGTAAATCCCGCATTGCCTGCAGCGCCTGTTTTGGACTCATATGTACCGGCCCCATAAACCAGACGGGCCGGAAGGCGCCGATGGGTAAGGCAGCAAAATCAATGGGTCCGTATTTTTCTCCGATTTCGGCAAAACCGGGATAATAGCCGGAATCTCCGCCAAAATAGACCTTGCCTTCTTTTCCTCTGATGAGCCAGCTGCACCATAAACGTTTATTACGATCATTTAAGGAACGACCCGAAAAATGCTGCGCCGGTAGACAGATAAAATCGATTGAATTATAACGGTTGACATCCTGCCAGTCCAGTTCAATAAAATGGTCGACGCCCCAGCCTCTGAGCAGTTTTCCTATACCAAGCGGGACAAAATAGAGCGGTTTATTACCCAGCTTTTTAATGGTTCCCTTATCAAGATGATCGTAATGGTCGTGCGAAATCAGCACCACATCGATTTCAGGCAAATCTTCAAAGGCCAGTCCGGGAGGCATATAACGCTTCGGCCCTGCAAACTGCACGGGGGAGGCACGTTTGCTCCACACCGGATCGGTTAAAATGTTAACCCCGTCTATCTGAATCAACAAGGTGGAATGACCAACCCAGGTAATACTGAAATCGCTTCTGTTATTTCTCAAATAGACGCCGTCATTTTCTACCGCAGAGAAATGATAGCGCTCGGGATGATGGGGTCTTTTTCCCCGTACACGATCCACAACCGCCCATTTAAAAACATCGGTCAGGCCGCGTTCTTCAAAGCCGGGAGAAGGATTGCGAAACCCTTTTTGTGTGTGGTGCTCTTGTGAAAATAATGGAGTTGACATAATAACCGTAAGTACCGTAATATAAATTAAAGATTTCAAAGTTACTGTCCTTTTCGAATAATTTAAAGGAATAAAAGGTGACAGACCGATTTTTGAAATTAATGTACGCCAAAAGAAACGCATTAGTTGCCAAAGAATGTAACCGATAATTGGTATTGAAAATTTCGATCCTTTTCTTGTTTTAATGTAATTACAGCAGGAGTAAGAAAAAACTTTAAATGCAGTATCAAGAAATTGAATGCTATTTAGAATTCTTCGAAATGTCCTTTCTTATTCCGCTCCATCGGTTCACCCTTCGACTACGCTCAGGGTGCGGCACCCGGCGGTACCGATAGAGATGGTTTGATTTTAAGAGAGAAAATCAGAAAACAGAACACAATGAATATGAAACCTGCCAACCGCAGACAGATGGGCACCATTTTTTTTATCACTTTCCTTAACCTGATGGGGTTTGGCATTATCATTCCCATCCTGCCTTTTTATGCCGCGCAATTCGGTGCGGGTTCCGGTACGGCCGGACTTTTAATTGGCAGTTATGCCGCGGCGCAATTTGTGGGCGCTCCCCTTTTCGGCCGTTTATCCGACCAGCGGGGACGGCGGCCGGTATTAATTTACACCACCATCTTTATTGTTTTGGGCAACATTTTGTTCGGTCTGGCCGGATCGCTGATTCTGCTTTTTGTCAGCCGCTTATTAACGGGCTTAATGAATGGCAATATTTCAGTTGCCCAGGCTATTATCCGCGATATTACCGAAGAAAAGGAACGGGCAAAGGGCTATGGTATTTTGGGTGCGGCTTTTGGATTGGGATTGGTGGCCGGCCCTGCTTTGGGTGGATTTTTAAGCACCTGGGGTTACCCGATGGCTGCTTACGGTGCGGCGGTGCTTAGTTTTTTCAGCCTGATTGCTATCTATTTTTTTCTGCCGGAAACATTATCAGAGTCTTCTGCTCTGCCTGCGGAAACGGAACCTGTTTTTTCGCTGATTTCTTTGCGTCAGGCGTTAAAACGGCCTTATGCGGGCGCTATCCTGAAAACCCGTTTTATCTTCAGTATTTCGTTTTCTGTTTTTGCTACCGTCTTTGCCCTGTACACGGAATATGGCCTGGGATTTTCGGCCGGGAAAACAGCCTTCCTGCTTGCATATGTAGGAATCCTAATGGTACTCGTTCAGGGATTTTTAGTGGATAAAATGGTTCTGGCACTGGGCGAGGGAAAACTGCTTTTTTATTCGATTTTTTTAATGACCGCTTCGCTGGTCGGCTGGGCCTTCAGCCATTCCTTTGTTTCCCTGTTGCTGGTACTGATTCCCGTGGCCTTTGCCGGAGGTATTTTTAATACGCTGATTAACAGTTCCCTAAGCAAGGTTGTAACGGATAGTGAGGCTGGCGGTCTGCTGGGTATCTCTGCCGCGCTGGAAAGTTTTACCCGGATTGCCGCGCCCTCCTTTGGCGGCTATCTGCTGTCCGGTTTGGGATTGTGGGCGCCCGGGATATTCGGCGCTCTGGTTCTGGCGGCTTTTATTCCATATTCCTACCGGCATTTTATTAAAAATCCACATTCCGCTCTGCGAAAACCATAGACCGCCGACTTTAAAGGAATCGGGCAGAAATTAATCATCAAAATAAAAAACAACGTCAATTCAATGAACCGGAAATGCTTCTTTAATATTACGAATAATTTCAGCAAATTCCGTTTCTATTCTGCTTAGGTCTTCTGCCGTGTAACGCTGTGTGTACAATTTATCCGGATGCAGGAAATAAAGACTAACCGGATATGCGTCCTGCCCGGGATAGATTTTACTGATTAGCAGAGCATAGGCTTGCATCTGTAGGGTGTACCTTTCGCTCTCCTGTTCTACCTGTTCCGCCGGAATGCGGTTCGTCTTGTAATCGATCACTTCCCGGTTCCCGGCTTCATTGCGGAAAATCCTATCCACGGTTCCGGTTAAATAATCCCCGCCGAGTCGGATGGTAATGGCCGCTTCGTTTTGCGCTTCCTCGGCAAATACAATTCTGCCGGCTATTTCCGAACGGGTTATTTTTTCTCTCAGCTGCAGCAATTCGCCATAAAAGCGGCGGTATAATTCTGCTTCGAACACTTCAAACTCAAATAAAATTTGCTCGATTAACTGCCGATCCGGAATTGCCGACTGCGGCATCAACTCCAAATAGCGGTGCACGATTTTACCCTTCAGCAGGCCGTATTCGTCCCGATGAATATCGTTCCCAAAGGCTTCATAATCATCATCGAAAAAACCGAGGTGGTAACGGCGGTAGTATTCCTGCTTGTCTTTTTGAAAGACCATCAAACGGGTTGGCGAAAAAACACGGCTGCCGCTGCCGGGTGGAATTTTTTGCAGATACCCGGGTAAACCGGCGGAGGGATGTACCTCTTCCTGCAGCGCCTTTTCCAGAGTACGCATTCCATTTAAAAAGGTTTGACCGCTGCTTTCTTTCCGTTCTTCCTGCTCCAATTCACGTACGAGGAGTAGTTCAAAAGCGTGGGGATCTTCCGCATCCTGCTGTCCTATTTTTATGCTGTCTGTCTCTGATGACAAATCAAAAACCCCGTCCATCCATTCCAGAGCAGAACCGGGTTGTATTTTTTCTTTTTTCAGTTGCGCCGATAAATACACCCGGCAGGACGCGCGCGTCACCGCCGTGTAAAAAACCCGCCTCGCTTCGGCAAGCTCTTTTTGCTGCTGGCGCTGACGCAGCAAATCATAGAGCAGGCTGGATTCCGCTCCGTAAGCCGCGGGCTTTAAGGCCAGGCCGAAATCCGCGTCCAGGTAAACAGGCGCCTGTTTTTTACTGTTTCCCTTGTTTAGATAGGGTACAAAAACCACCGGAAATTGCAGCCCTTTGGCCGCGTGAATCGTCATAATTTTGACAGAACCCCGATCTTCCTGTACCAGCTGGGCCTCGCCTTCGCGCATCCCGTTTTCGATCAGCTCTTCCATATTTTGTACAAATTCGGGCAGGCTGCCCAATCCCGCCGATTCAAAATGCTGTACCTGCTGAATCAGTTTTTCGATATTGGCGGTCAGCTGTTCCCCATTCAACTGGGCGGAATAAAGGGTGCGCAGTTTCAGATCATCCATAATCATTTCGCAGAAATCGGTCAGCGACATTCGACCACGCAGTACAATCCATTTGCGTAGCAGGTTCAGCGTTTGAATCAGATGTTCTTTCTCTTCCTGCGGGAAACCGGTTTTATTGTTTGCCGCTGCCGTCATTTTCTGTAAATATCCGGTTTCTTCGGCCTGTGCAAGGAAATACAGCGCCTCGTCAGACAACAGAAACAGGGGTGAGCGCAGCACACCAATCAGGGCAAGATCGTCCTGCGGGTTGCTTAAAAAACGCAGCAGATGATAAAAATCATACACTTCCTGTTTCTGCCAGAAACCGATTCCCTTTACCGTTTGATAGGGAATTTCATATTGGCGCAGCGTCTGTTCAATTTTCAACAGACTGGCGCGGCTGCGCATTAAAATGGCCGCATCGCCATACTCAAAGGGGCGCTCGGTTTCTCCGTTTTCGTACACATAAACCGGTGTGTTTTCTTCCTTCAGGCGGGCGATGGTGCGAGCCATATATTCTTCTTCGGAATCCTCTTCATCCAACAGGGCCAGCCCTGCTCTTCCGGTACCGGGCACATCGCGCAGAGCTTTTAATGAATGGTAGCCTACCTGAAACGGATCGGCTGCACTTTCCTGCAAGACGCCGCCAAACAGATAATTGATAAAAGCATTCAGCCTCGGCAGAAAACGGAAACTGCCGCTGAACACAATATTGCCATCTGCTGCAGAATCCCCGGCAATGTCGGCGAACTGATCTTTCACTTGTTTAAAGATACGGATGTCGGCATTACGGAAACCGTAAATGGACTGCTTGGGATCGCCCACGATAAAAATTTTATCTTTCGCCAGTCCTTCTTTTTCCATAGCGAGCTGCGACACGATTTCCCACTGCAGGGCATTGGTATCCTGAAATTCATCGATCATCAGGTATTCATACCTGCGGCCCAGAGTCTGTCGTACAGCTTCATTTTCCTGCAGTAGTTTTAAGGCTAAAATCTGTAAATCTTCAAAATCGAGCCAGCCGCGCTCCGCCTTTAAATTTTTATAAATTGCTTCGGCTTGCGCGTAAAGCGTAAAAAAATCCTGCATCAAATCGAACCAGAGTCCATCGTTTTGATCATCGGGAAATCCCGCACTAAAATTCTTTTTACGCTCTTCGATGGCTGCGCAAAAGGCACTTAATTCAACTAACTGCTCCCGGCTCTGCGGATTCCAGCTTCCGTTTCCTCCAAAATTTTTTGCCGAACCTAACGCGTTATTTTTTGAACCGGTAAAAAAAGAAGTCAGTTCAAAAATAGTGCGATAGGCCTCCCGGTCAGGCTCTGTACCCTTATTCAGGGCGGCCGCTTTCCGCAGCAG
>JANTFQ010000178.1 GCA_024763405.1 Calditrichaceae bacterium | reverse complement strand
TATTATAAAGCCTTCTTTATTGATAATCGCTGCATGGCTTCTTTTAATGCCGCCGCTTCGTGCTGTGCTTTATCAGTAATTTAAAAAGCGTTAATTTTCCAGCGCGCAGCATTCCCAGAACTATTTGTATCTCTTTCAAAGATAATTTATTAAAAAACGCCGATAGTATATCTCTATCTATTAAATCCTCGTAAGGATTTTGCCAATGACGGTTTTGCTGTAAAAGAACTTTTTCCATAATACATTCAAATTTTAGCTTAAGACTATGCATTATTACGAAATATATTTCGTAATAACAATTATCAGTACTAAAATTACTTCGTAAAAACGAACATTCTGAATATCAAAAAAGGATGACTGACAAATAAAAGTCACAGAGCATTTCTTAAAAGACAGCAACAGCAACATTACCGAAGCCGCCCGCCTGATGAACCTGCCTCGCCCCAGTTTGCAAAGGATGATTAAGGAGTTGGAAATTACTTAAAGGGACCTCCTTAAAATAATAGTAACATTAATGATACAATTGTAACCTCGATATAGCGCATCCACGTTTTTATAACAAAACCCCACCACGAACAACTTTAATAAATTTAGACAGATAGAATGGTTTAGAAAATCTGGCATGATATTTGGTTAACAATAACTTAATCATTTTCAAATTATGTTAATAATCTTGTTCCCCAAAAACCTGGAGTAAAGCCATGAGCCAATTAGTAAAAAGTTTAGCTTTAATAATCCAAATTGTTCTTATTATTTTTCTTTCAGCCTGTAGCAATCCTAAACCTACCCAAACAGATGAGGATAAAAGCATCTTTGAACAATCAGGAACCATAGGAGAAACAGGGGGAACAATACAGGTAACTGACACCGAAAACCCCCTGTATGGTTGTTCTGTAGAAATACCTGAAGGCGCTTTAACATCGCAAAGAATCATAAGCATAGATACTGTAAAACATTCATATTATTTTGAAGGTGATTCGACAGCTAATTTCGTATCTTTTGAACCTTCAGGCACCGTTTTTGAAAAGCCTGTTAATATTACCCTTTCCTATAAAACAGAAACTGATATAAATAATCTAAATGTGTATTATTTTGATGAAGAAAAATTGCTATGGAAGATGTTACCCTTAGTAAAGAGAGATGCTGTTAATAAAACCATCACAGCTCAAACAAATCATTTTACGGTCTTTGTTGTTGAAGATTGTAACGTAAGATTCGATGTAACCACCTTCCAATATGATGCCCAAAAAATTTGTGCACAGGTAAAACTTATAAACCCACTGTATTATATGGAAACCGATCTGTTAACATTTTTGGAGACAGGCGCTATCAATATAAAAGAACTGATCATTAAACAGCCTTTTGACGTAAAAGCCTGGTTCGAAGTTGTATTAAAGGAAAAAAGAGATTTTTGGACAGATCCAGAAATTGAATCAAAAATAATTTCTTATGGAATATATTCTTATGACGGCTCTTCCTACGAAGTAAGGGCAAAAGACGGCGATGGAAATGTTTTATTGGAGACAAATAAAAAATACTTAAATATTGATCAGGTCGAAAAATACTATTCTGCGGAACCCATCCTTTTTCAATTTAACAGCCAGATTGACTATGGCAAAGAATATTATGTGGAAGTGTTGCTTTACTATGTGGATTCCTGGAACTGGATTCTTGGTTCCGGAGGCATCTGGGGAACTCAGGGGTATTTTGTTTCCAGCTACGATGATGCTAAAAAATTTGCTCTAATGGACCATGCACCCGATAAGGATAAAGATGGAATTATCGATATGTATGATGAAATTACCGGAGAGGCCCCTGTTGTCGAAATCACCAATCCGGTATCCGGTTCGTCATTTACCCAAGGAGAGAACATAACATTTTCCGGAAACAGTACAGATGCGGAAGATGGTAACCTAACCGGAAATTCACTGGTCTGGACATCAGATAAAGACGGACAAATTGGAACGGGTGCTTCCTTTAGTTATTCTGATTTATCAATAAATAATCATATAATTAAACTTACCGCAACAGACCATGATAATAATAAAACATCAAAAGAGATTTCTATCTCTATAACTGAAAAACCTACTCCGTCTGTTCCCATCCTTATATCCCCGGCCAATAACTCATCCGGTAATTCTACAATTACCTCACTAAGCTGGAACGCAAGCGACAGAGCTACAAGTTACAGTTTGCAGGTCTCAACCGATAGCTCTTTTAGCAATTTTATTTACAATGACAATGTAGGCAATGTTACCAATAAGCAGATAAATGGATTGGATAATTTTACGCGTTACTACTGGAGGGTAAATGCCGTTAATAGTTATGGCAGCTCTGACTGGTCGGATATTTGGAATTTTTATGTGGGTACTGAAGGCTTGGAAACAGGCACAGTTACCGATATTGACGGCAATATCTACAAAACTGTTAAAATTGGCAACCAATGGTGGATGGCAGAGAATTTAAAGGTTACCCACTACCGCAACGGCGATGCCATCCCTAATGTAACGGATGATTTCGAATGGGGAGGCTTAAGTACAGGCGCTTATTGTGCTTATAAAAATGATGTAAATAATGTTGCAACTTACGGGCAATTATATAATTGGTTTACGGTAAACGAAACCCGTGGATTGGCTCCGGAAGGTTGGGATATTCCAACTGATGCAGAATGGAGGCAAATGGAAAAATATCTCGGTATGAGTGGAACCGAAGCCATAGGATGGCACGGCTCGCCGGTAGGTGGTAAATTGAAAGCAACTGGAACGATTTATTGGAATAGTCCCAATACCGGCGCTACCAATGAAAGTGGTTTTACAGCGTTACCAGGCGGTTTTCGAACAGGCGGGACATTTTATAATAACGGCAGCAGTGCCTTGTTTTGGACTGCGACAGAAGGGACTTGGTATAGAGAATTTTCTAATAGTAGTTCCGGCGTTAACCGGGATGCTTTCCCTAACAATTACGGTATGAGTATACGGTGCATAAAAGGGGGAAGCCCCGCCGGTAAGCCATCCTTGCAGTCCCCCAATAATAATCAATTGGGAGTTTCTACAAGCTTACAATTACAGTGGTTAGAAAGCGACGGCAGCGGTGCAATAAAATACACCGTACAGGTTTCTACCAGTAGTACATTCAATACTATCATCAATAATGCTGATAACTCTGTTATGGAAGGTGATTTGCACTCAATGTCAATTTGGGGTTTGGATAAAAATACTAAATACTATTGGCGGGTCAAAGCTGAGAATAGTTACGGGACATCGGAATGGTCGGATGTATGGAATTTTACGACTATTCAGGGAACACCGGAACCCCCGACCGTTTCAATTAATCAGCCAACTGACGGGCAGCATTTTACCATAGGCGATAATGTAACTATAAAAGCCGATGCATCGGATACAGATGGAACTGTATCAAAAGTAAAATTTTATGTAAATGGAACGTACCAGGGCGAGGATACTTCTGCCCCTTACCAATACATTTGGAATACCAGCGGCCTTTCTGCCGGAAGTTATACACTAAAGGCGACAGCCGTTGATAATGACAATGCCGAAACGTCATCTCAAATAACTATTATGCTGGATGAACCTGTTAATACTGCGCCTACAGCGTCTTTCACCGTTTCCCCTTCATCCGGGGGCACATCCACGACGTTCAATTTTGACGCTTCCGGCAGCAGTGATAATGAAGACCCTGTTTCTGCTTTGCAAGTCCGCTGGGACTGGGAAAATGACGGTATCTGGGATACAAATTATTCTACTTCAAAAACAAATGCCCACCAATATTCATTAGAAGGTGGAAAAACTATAAAACTGGAAGTAAAAGATACGGAAGGCCTTATAGATACAACTGAAAATTATATTTTCATTGGAGAAACGGGAACAATGACTGACCAGGATGGCAATGTGTACCAAACTATAAAAATTGGCAATCAGTGGTGGATGGCCGAAAACCTGAAAGTGACCCATTACAGGAATGGGGATGCCATCCCCAATGTAACCGGTGGTTCAGAATGGGTAAGTTTAAGCACAGGGGCTTATTGCGCTTATGACAATAATAACGGTAATGTATCAACTTATGGATTGCTGTATAACAGGTATGCGGTAGATGACAGCCGCGGTATTGCTCCTGAAGGCTGGCATGTGCCCAGTGATGAGGAATGGAAAGAATTAGAAATATACCTTGGAATGAGCCAATCTGAGGCCGATGCAGCCGGTTTCCGCGGCACGGATGAAGGTGGTAAGTTAAAAGAAACAGGCACAAGCCACTGGTGGAGCCCCAATACGGGCGCTACTAACGAGAGCGGCTTTACGGCTCTTCCAGGCGGTTACCGTAGTTACGATGATGGCTCATTCGGTGCTCTCAGTGTCACCGGCTACTGGTTGTCTTCTACAGAGTACAGCTCAACTGACGCCTGGATCCACTACATTACTTACTATTTTTCAGCAGTTGGCCGCGACTACGGCGATAAGCGGAACGGCTCTAGTGTTCGGTTAGTTAGGGATTGACCCTTTGACTATTTGACTATATTAAAAAAGATAAATTTGATATTCTGCAGACCGTACACGAGCATATCAAATTAATTCGTCTTTTTATAAGATTAATGAAAAAGTAGTAAATTAGTTTAAGAAAGGTTTTACAAATAAACAAAAAATCCGGAAGATTAGAAATAAAACTGTTGTTGTCTGATTAAATTAATATGTTTTTCTTAATGGAATTAAATCCTATGGTCTTTTTTGTGCTGTTGCTAATTGTGAATAACGAGTGATTTGTAAATTAACAGTTCAATGTTGAATGAAATTTTATTTGTTTTTTAAAAAAATAACATAAACAATGATGATTTTTCTGTAGCTGTTAAAAAATCATTAAATTGAGGTTTTTAACACAAACATAAAAAAAAAGGAGATAATCATGTCTAACGATGCTCAATGTGTTATTTGTGGCAGAAGGAAAAAGGATGCTCCATTAGGAGGCTCAATTCTGAAATGGCAAAGGTGTCCACAATGTGGTGCGCATTATTGCGGATATTGTGGCAGAGATGTTTTAGAAAAAAGAGATATAATACCTCCAAGAAGAGGATATTGTATTAAATGTGGAACACCAAATGAGTGGTTTTAAAAAATAATTTTAGATTTTAAAAAACTATAAATAGTTTTTTAACTTTATGTTTAAAGCGGGTTAAAAATATTTATGAATGATAAAATTCTCATCATCGATGACGACCATGATTTTTTAAACGATCTGGCGGCAATGTTATCCGCCAACTTTCAGGTTAATCAGGCGCAGAACAGCCGTCAGGCCCTGCGCCTGTTTAATAAATATCATCATGATCTTTGTGTAATTGATGTCGATTTGCCGGCCTGTTTAAGCGATACAGCAGCAACGGAAGGCATTGCCCTGGCGGAAAAATTGTGTAAACAGAATAACCGGCAAA
>JANTFQ010000177.1 GCA_024763405.1 Calditrichaceae bacterium | reverse complement strand
ACTTTTCCGTCTTCATCGATAACAACCACCGCACGTGAATACAAACCGGCCATGGGGCCGTCCACAATGCGTACACCGTAGGATTCGCCAAAATTACGATCATGCAGCTCAGATAACGAAACCACATTTTCGATTCCTTCGGTGGTGCAAAACCGATTATGGGCAAAGGGTAAATCCAGAGAAGCATAGAGAACAACTGTATTGTCTAACTTTACTGCTTCTTCATTAAATTTACGCACGGATGTGGCGCAAATGGAAGTGTCCAGACTGGGGGAAATGTTCAAGATGATTCGTTTTCCTTTGAAATCCGCTAACGTTACGTCGGATAAATCCGTTTTAGTAAGTTTGAAATCCGGTGCTTGTGATCCAACCTCCGGTAAATTTCCAACGGTGTGAATGGGATTGCCTTTTAAAGTGATGTTTGCCATTTTATATCTCCTTTTAAATAATTTGTTTGTCTAGTCCGCCATAACTTAATAAACAGATTTTTTATTCCGAACATATTATTGGAAAATGTTATTCTCTATAAAAGTTTCTTCTTTTGATGAACATATTGTTAGTTATCTGTTTTATTTCTTTTTCTTTTTAAAATTGCATATTTTCAGTGTAGACAATATTTTCTCAAATAACCAATAACTGTGAACTGAAAACTGACAGCTAATGATGATAAAATACGGAAAACACAGTATCGAGAAAGGCCTCTTCCTCGCGCCTATGGAAGCGGTAACGGATTATCCCTTCCGCATGATCTGCAAGGCGTTAGGCGCGGATGTCGTTTATTCGGAATTCATCAGTTCCGAGGCGCTGATCCGCGATGCAGACCGGGCCTTTAAAAAAATGACCATCCAGCCCCGGGAACATCCCATCGGTATTCAGATTTACGGAAACCGGGTGGAAGCCATGGTGCAGGCCGCACAGCTTGCCGAAGAAAAAGAGCCGGATTTTATTGATATTAATTTTGGCTGTCCGGTAAAAAAGGTGGCTTTAAAAGGCGCAGGCGCAGGATTGCTAAAAGATGTACCGCAAATGGTTGCCATCAGTAAAGCGGTTGCCCGATCGGTGGAACTTCCGGTAACGGCCAAAACCCGCCTCGGCTGGGATGCGGATTCCATTGAAATTGTGGATGTGGCGCGCCGGTTGGAAGAGGTTGGAATCGAAGCGCTGGCTATACACGGACGGACGCGCTCACAGGGGTACAAAGGAGAGGCGGACTGGGAGTGGATTGCGAAAGTAAAAGAAGCGGTGTCTATTCCGGTTATTGGTAACGGCGATGTAACCGAACCGCAGCATGTAAAACAGATGTTCGACCAAACCGGTTGTGATGCGGTAATGATCGGCCGCGGCGCCATTCACAATCCCTGGCTTTTCCGCGATGCAAAACTGTTTATGGAGAATGGGCAAATTGCAGATGTTCCGGCTCTGGATGAGCGGATTAGTTTTCTTAAAAAACACTATCTTTATAATGTGGAGTCCAAAGGCGAACGGGTGGGTGTGTTGGAAATGCGCAAGCATTTGAGCGGCTATTTAAAGGGTCTGCCGCATATCGCTAAATTTCGTTTGAGCCTGATGCAGTTTGAAAAACTGGAACCTGTATTCGAACGGCTGGACCAGTTGCAGAACGCGGATCAGTACCGGGATTTGATGTTGAGTTATGAGCAGGCGCAGGAGCAAGCAAAAGATATTTCCTGCGAAACCGGGATTAAATAGAATATTAAAATTCAAAACGATAAAATATACTTATTTCCACAAAGTCAAAGTACAGAGTCAATTACAATAATTATCACGGAACAATCAATATAAAAAAAGGCTGCCACTGTTCGGGCAGCCTTACATATTCCGTTTAATTTTTATTGCTGGCGTTTAACATCCATAAAGCTTTTTCGAGCCATTGAATCGTATCGGAAACAATGTTGGCGGTTGAAACATCGCGCTGTTCTTCGGCAATACTCAAAAGTTCTTTGTAGGCCGAAAGAAGATATTCAAAATCAGCAATGACACCGGCCAAAACCTGTACCGCACTAAAATCGGCAGACGCTTCTTCCTTAATTTTTGCTACTTCAAGGTATTCTTTTACCGAGCCGAGTGGTTTTGCATTTAGCTGAAGCACACGCTCGGCCAGAGTATCGTACAATTCGGCGATGTAATCGTAATATTCTTCGGTCATGTTGTGTATGGGGAAGAACTGCATGCCTTTCACATTCCAATGGTAGTTGTGTAATTTAACGTACAGGATGTGCAAGTCTGCAATGTTTTGGTTTAATTTATTGATCAGGTTGGTTTTCATTTTTATGCTCCTTTTGTGGATTTAATATTAGGTAATAATCATTATTACCCTTGGCTCAAAAAAAGACCGGTGCCTGGTCAGCACCGGTTGTCATTTTATAATTCTTTTTTACTGAAATACCAGTCGGTGTATTCGTATCCTTCATTTTTGCGTTTGGCGGCTTCATCCTGTGTGGCCGGCGGCGGAATAATTACTTTGTCGCCCGGATTCCAGTTTTCGGGCGTGGCCACGCCATTTTTATCAGAAGTTTGCAGGGCTTCCACCAGACGCAGTACTTCGTCAATGCTGCGGCCGTTACTTAGTGGATAGTAAATCATGGCCCGCAAAATGCCTTTGTCGTCAATGACGAATACGGCACGAACCGCAGAGGTGTCAGCAGCTTCGGGATGTACCATTCCATACAGATTGGCCACATTCATATCCAAATCGGCAATGACAGGAAAGGGAATTTCGATATCGAAATTATCCTTAATGTTTCGGACCCAGGCCAGATGGGAATAGACACTGTCGATGCTCAGTCCAATGACTTTGGTGTTCAGTTTTTCGAACCGTGGATTCCGTTTGGCAAAGGCGATAAATTCGGTGGTACAAACCGGGGTAAAATCTGCGGGATGTGAAAACAGCACCACCCATTTCCCTTTGAAATCACTTAAGGTCAGATCGCCGTGTGTGGTTTTGGCCGTAAAATTCGGTGCCGGCTCGTTAATGCGTGGTAAACTTCTTACTTGTTCTTCCATTTTGTTTCTCCTTTTAATTGTATTGTGTTTAGTTAATATTATTATATAATAATTTTTATTGTATAGGGGGCAAAAAAATTATTGCCTTGCCCGGCACTCGCTGCAAATAACATTAAACTGAATGGAAAAATCCAGGAATTGGTTTTCTTTTGTAATACTTTCCGGGATTTTAATTTGATTCAGGTCTTCATCCACGAGGTCGATGACTTTTTTACATTTCGCGCAGACAATATGATGGTGCTGCTGCAGCATTGGGTCGTAGCGAACCGTGTTGTGCAGAGAAGTCACCATTTTAATAATACCGTGTTTCTCGAAAGTTTCCAGCGCTTTATATACAGTTGCAAAGGAAATTGTAGGATTCTCTTCCTTAATGCCTTTGTAAATGGTCTCCGGATTCGGATGACTACTGTCATTCATCAATGCCTTAAAAATAGAGAGGCGCTGAGGGGTGACGCTTAATCCCTTGTCCCGGCATTTCTGCATAAACTGGTTAATTTTTTCCTGGTCGCTCATAGCCTGTTTTTTTCTAATTGATAATATTTATTAATTAATAATGATTCGAATATACGGCTATGGGATTGAGAATGCAAATTTTTTTCCGACATGTATTTTCACAAACACACACGGATATAAATAATTAATGGAAGCGGCTATTTTATAAATATTGTTTTCTCAGCGCCATCCATGTAATCTGTGGTAGAATGTTTCTTTTAACATAGGATCTTCCCCTTCGGGAATCCCGATTCCCGGGACGCGCCCGAATATTTCAGCAATAAAAAAAGCCCGTATATGTTTTCATATCCATGTTTATGTACGATTGACCTCGCTCTAACCGAAAAAAGAATGCGGGTTTATATAGAGAAAAGATTAGGATACAGGCGCCTATCAACCGGCTTGTAAAAAGGACTGTGCAGCAAAGCACAAAAAATAGAAAGGACTTTCTTCTTTTTATCTTCCGTTTCAATTGCTTTGTTTGCGGACCGTGATGTGGGCGCATCCAATTCATCCTGCATTTTCCCGGATAGACATTTCCGGATACTTTTCAATATAGGAATCACCATTTTCTACTACGGTCCATTAGGTTCGTTGTCGGAAATCTTTCCCGAATTTTCTTTTTCAGCCAGTCGAAGATTTTTAACATCCATGGCCAGAAACCCCACTGTAATTCCAATTATCAGAGTAAGGGTTCCGGACAGCTTCCAGTTCATCGTTGTTTTTTCTCTTCGCCCCTGAGGCGTGCTTTAACCATGATCCTGTTTTTACTCAACACTTCCGCATGATTTCTTAAATCATCACTTTAAAACGACCGCTAACTAAAAAACAAATTTGCAAACGTAGAAGTAAATAATAGAGCCCCGACAAAAATTTGTAAAAATGAGAGTGGCATAATCACGCCTGATGTGCCTGGGTAATGAAAAGCCAACCGTGCATGTGAAAAAGCAAATGCCACACTTAAGAGAGCGATTGTCACCAAAGAAAACAAGGAAAATGAAGATTGATTGATGCTTAGAATAATTATTGCTGGGGTTAGCAATAAATATAAACTGAAAAATGGTTTTTTGCGAAGGCGGCTTTTAAGAAGCCTGCTATTTCGGATCTGTTCAAACCAGATTACGTTTAATAAAAAAACTGCAAGTCCGCTGATAAATAATAAATTGAATTTCATTTTTGCCTCCTGTTAGATGGGGTCAATTCGAATTATGAGCTATTATCTTATCACAAGGTTTGAGTTGGTCATCTAATATTGTATTTGTGATTTAGATAATTTTTTGCACTCCCAACGGAATAATAATTAGCCAGTGTTTCCACGTTGTTTCACGACTCTTGTTGATCCCATCTTTACTTAAAGTTCTGCGAAAGTCTTCGGTCATCAAGAATATTGAGTGACTTTACAAAGAAATTTCACATATTTTTTTTAATTATTTTATTTAATTAACATCATCTTTTTATTTTGTTGAAATCCCGGTGCACTAATTTGATAGATATAAACACCTGTGGGCATTCTCTCACCAACGGCATTCAAGCCATCCCACTGAACACGGTATGTACCAGCTGCAAGCGGTTTATTGATTAACTGACGAACAACCTGACCCAGGGAATTGTAAACGACCATGCGAACAGGAACCAGATTCGCTCCATTGATTTCAGGAACGCTAAAATCAATCTTTGTGCTGGGATTGAAAGGATTGGGATAATTGTCTCCCAGAATATAATGTGCCGGCAAAGTATTGGTCGTCGAAATTTCACCATTAACGGAAACGGCGGCTTTTATGGGGCCATGCTCGGTGCGCACACCTTTTAAATCCACATCCACTAATTTGTACCAGTAGTTTTGACCTGCCTGAACATATTTATCCACGTATTCATATTCGGTATGCCTGGAGCTATTAATTTGGCCTTTTAGGCTTGAATCATAATTATACGAGCTGA
>JANTFQ010000176.1 GCA_024763405.1 Calditrichaceae bacterium | reverse complement strand
AAAAAGTCATAGCCAACAGCAGCGGGAGGTAAACCAAACGGGTCAAACTGACTGTCTGTACGGAACCCATTATAGGCAAAGCCTAAACTCAGGTCCACATCACAACCGCCTAAATCATCAGAATAATTACCTAAATCCGGATCAGCCCACTGTGCTACAAACATAGAGTCGATGTTATAACCAGATTTATTGATGAATTTAAACTTTTTAAACAGCATCTGGCCCAGTGTGGAATTCGGTTGATTGTAACCCCAGGCCGTAACCTGTAATTCCATACCCATCGGGGGGGAGCCATAAAGTTTAAGGGTCCGGGATTCGGTTAAATCGTTTACGACAAACCATACCACCTGATCTGCGCCGGCTACACCGGGACGATCATAGTAAGTGGTATAAGATTGTGTCGCGTCATCCCATTCACCAATTTGCGGAACACCATCAACTAAAACAGGGTTATACTCACCATTCCCGTCTTCATCATAATAAGGTGCGCCTAAGTCTGTAGGCCATTCTTTCCAGTCTGTTGCATATTGATCTACAACAGCCTGCATCATTGCGTCAGTTACATTAGTACTGCTGGTAAAATTAACTTCTGCAGCATCTTGTTTTACAGCGGCTGAGTAAACCGTATTTCCGTCTTTATCCTTTGAAACCAGGGAAGCATAATCCTGACGGATTCTGTAAATACGTGCCCTGGGATCATCAGCCGAAGCCGCTACCGGAGGATTCACCCCGTCACCGGCTGTTTCTACCCAGCCAGGAGTGGTTCCAATATTATAGGTCTGTCCGCCAACACGTAAGGCAGGTTTTGACGTATCGCCGTCCATCACATATCCGCCCCAAACAATACCGTCGATAAAAATAACACCGGCAGTGCTGCGCGGATAGATACCACCGGAATCCCCATCGGGATCGTTGGCAGATTTACCATCATAATACAGCCAATATGACCAATTGGAAATATTGGACAATGTTCTCGAATACTTATCCACGGCCACCTTTGCAAAACCCTGATCCGCTACATCAGCCGGATTTTGTTTTGCCATAAGGCCGGACGCAAATGCCAGTATTAAAATCCCTATCATTAAGAAGAAGGGGATTTTTTTATTTTTGGTTACCATATATATACTCCTAAAAATCTATCACATGAACATTTAACTTAGTAAATTAACTTCATGCCAACCATGATCTGACGCGGAGTGCCGTATAACTGCAATCCGGTTGCATTCCAATATGCCTGGCCATTGTCAAGGTTTATTGCTTTATACATATCAACATAATCCTGACCGCCATACGAATTAATAAAGCTTTCCGCCCGAACAGGATCGTTGATAAAGCCATCATCAGTTGCGCTGCCAGTCGCCTGAAAAACATTAATCACGTTTTTCGTATTCAACAGATTGGTTACACGTACATAAACCTGGGCTTTAAGGTTTTCTAATACCTTAAATGATTTATCAATACGCAGATCGATATTAGAGGTCCATGGCGTTGTAGAACTGTTAATCGGTTCTAATGCTTCACGTGAACGGGTATCATTCATATAATCAACCCCGGCATTAAACGGACTAACCTGGCCGCCGATGGGAAAATCTACGAGGGTATAAGGATGTCCGCTGGTAAATGAATACAGCATATTCAATCCTAATCCGGATAAGACCGGACCACCATCGTTTTCACCAAAACGGTAATCCAGGTTTACAGAACCTCTGTGTTTCTGGTTATAATCCAAAGGTGATGTAATGGTTGGTTTCTGAGTATTTCGGTAGTTAGCACCATGAAAAGATAATTCACCGGAACCGGTACCTTCGGCAATGGTATAGGTATAATTCATTTGTGCCTGTAAGCGGTTAAAGCGGCGCATAACCATCTTGAATTCAATACCTTTGGTTGTCGCGAAATCACCATTTGACAATTTTTCATATGTCTGAATGAGTGCACCCGGAGCAGCCTGAATCTTATCCATTCCGATTTGACCTTTAAGGTTCTTATAAAAACCGGTAATATCAAAAGAAGCTACTTCACCAACTTGCTGACGGAAACCAATTTCATAAGAAGTGGTTTCGATTGGTTTTAAACCGTAACCAATGGGAGACAGATAATAGTTTCCAGCGGTTACAATCTGTGTACCAAGCTCCGAATAGCTGCGATAGATTGTACTCAATTTCGGCGTCTGTACAAAACGACCGTATTGGGTATAAAATACTGTTTTTTCACTGATCGGGAAAGACATACCCAACCGGGGGCTGATGAAAGTGAATGGATCCAGTTTCTTCCATGCTTCATCCAGAATCAATGCTTCGGCCTGATTAACAGCAGGGTTGCTTGGGTCCTTCAAGGTCTTGTCATCGGTATCGAAATAATCATAGCGCAGACCGGCATTGATTATCAGGTTATCAAATTCGATTTTATCCTGCAGATAAACAGAAGCAAACAGCGGTTGACGCGCGGCATCCTGGCCTTTATCTGTTTCGTTTCCAAAACGGTCATAACCGTAGCTGCGTGAACCAATCGCTTCACTCCAGGCAGCAATCGGCACTGCTTCTTCACTGCCGTAGAACTGTGTTCT
This sequence comes from Calditrichaceae bacterium, assembly GCA_024763405.1. Taxonomy (GTDB): domain Bacteria; phylum Calditrichota; class Calditrichia; order Calditrichales; family Calditrichaceae; genus JANTFQ01. The sequence goes on along the minus strand of JANTFQ010000176.1, from coordinate 2,899 downwards.
GTCTAAAGCCGTCGGTGTATAAATATCAAAACGGCGTACCGTATAAGCACGAACATCGAAGCCCGCTTTTATTTCATTATGACGATTAATCTGACTCACATAGTTCATAGAACCGGACAGATACGTCTGAGCTTCTTTATAATACCAGCCCGTCTTTAACATGCCATCCTGACTGAATGAGAAACCATTCAGCAAGTGGGAGTACTCACCATGAGCGGCATCACGAAAAACAACTTCACCATTGGTATAATCAGATACTTTTGCACTATCCGACCAGGAACGCCAGTCATTACCAAAGTAGTCATCTTTTCGTTCTGCGAAGTCATTAAAGTAGCTGACTTTTGCATTATAAAAAGAAGTTGGGCTAAGAATATGCGTTAGCTTACCACTTAGTAAAATATTACGGGCATCAATGTATTGGTTTCTGCTGTTCAGAATATTTAAAACAGGAAGTGCATCACTGGTGTATCTGCGCTGGTTGTAAAGAGCGCTTACACGAACCTGAATCGGGTTAAAGTCAAACAGCAGGGTGCTGTTAACCGTCCAGCGGTTCCGATCATTATTCGGAGAATAATTTGGATAATACAATTCAGGGATCGTATCACCACGGGTCGCGCTACCAATGCGGTCGTCAATCAGCGGTGCCTGAAGGTTGCTTTCATTAAAACGAAAACTCTTCGTAAAACGTTTTCTGAAGTCACCTTCATAATTATTTTCAACGGCGGCAAACAGTCTTACTTTGTCTGTGCCTAACGGGCCGCTGAAAGTTCCGGTAAGTACATGATCATTCCAGGATTGTGTACCAAGAAATGTTTCACCAAGATTAACAAATTTATCGGTTTGAAAATCAAGGGAAAGACGATAGTCACGAGTACCTGAACGTAATTCTGAACGGACAATACCGGAATTTGCACCACCAAATTCAGCAGTATACCCACCGGCCAGTACCTGAATTTCTTCAACAGCATCGTGAATTACATAAACTGCGTTTGTATTGGAAACAGGATCTACCGTCGAAGCGCCATCAAGATAATAACCAACTTCGTCGGAACGGCCACCACGGATATGAATAGCACCATCTTGCACAACAACACTAGGCTGTAATGCTAAAACAGCGGTAATCCCGCGTACCGGCAGCTCATCTAATTGCTCGGAATTTACTTTAGCAACACTTTGGGTGATATGCTTTTCAACAAGCGGCCGCTCTGCCGTAACAACAACAGCCTCGCCCAATTCTAAAGTAGTGGATTTTAAATTGAAATTTTGTTCCGTGGTTTGTCCCGCAGAAACGCGGATATTATTGTAGACTGCTTTTGTGTAGCCAACATAACTGGCTTCAACATTGAAAGCACCTACCGGAACATTTAAAATTACAAAATACCCATCGATGTCTGTGGTAGCACCGAGATAGGTATCTTGAACAATAACGTTAACACCAGGTAGTGGCTCACCGGTGTCTTTGTCTTTAACTACACCCATTATCTTACCCGTCGACTGGGCAAAAAGGAAAATCGGCATAGCTAAGGTCAAAAGTAATAAAAGCACTTTTTTGAACATCCCTTAACCTCCATTAATTTAACAGTTCAGTAAAAAAAATTAGTACACATTCCTGTTTATGTCATACACCACCTCCTGATATTTTTAAATCGGGTTAAACTGTGAGCTTCATCACAAGCGAAAATATATAATAAAAACACCTCTATTGTCAAGGTTACTGTGGAAAACCGCATGGCTGGCACCTATAAATTAGTGCATCCTGCTGTAATTAAATAAAAAATGCGGGTAATATCAGGCCGTTGAGATTACCCAGTTTGGTCGTTTACTACTATAACGGCTTGTAATATCGGATAAATATTGATTTAGCGCAAGAAAAATATAGGCTTTTACAATAAAAAAAAGCCTTTTAAAGCGGTTTTATCCGTTCTAAAAGGCTTTTACAAGAGGAACTGACGGGCTAACGCATCAGAAGCATCTTACGTTGCAATGATTTTACCGCACCCGATTCCAGCCGATATTGCAGTTTATAGATATATATTCCGCTGGCGAAATTTGCCGCACTAAATGTTACCGTATGCAAGCCGACACTTTGTTCTTCATTGATCAGTGTACTTACTTCCTGTCCCAGAACATTGTACACAGACAATTTAACCAAACCGGAGGACGGTAAATTATAACGAATCACCGTACTGGGATTAAAGGGATTGGGATAGTTCTGTTGCAATGCAAATTGTGTCAGGACAGGCGGAGTATCCTGGATGGCACTGGCACCCTGAATGTAGTGATAGGTACCTGTACGCTGGTTATTGGACAAATAGGTCTGCCACAAACCATCTTCATATTTATTTCCCTGAACATCAATGGCATTCAGTCCTGTACCTGTTCCAACAATGATTTCCAGATCACCATCATCGTCGATATCGGAAATCGCCGGAGAACCATCCTGGTGGGAATCGAAATCCGCGGGGAAATTACGATAATTAGAACCATCGCTGTGCAAAACGTACATATGTCCTAATTCCGTTCCGATTACTATTTCGATAGTTCCATCATTGTCAAAATCCGCAAAAACCGGTGAGGAGATAATCGAACCATTCAGTGCAATGGGGAAATTAGGCAGAGAAGTACCATCCTGTTTAATTGCATGAAGATTACCATCATCCGTTCCAAAAACAACATCTAAATATCCATCTTTATCTACGTCGGCCAAAGATGGGGCCGAATTCATTTTGGAACCATAATAGTACTTCCATTCTATTGTTCCGCCGTCCATATTAATCTTAAACAGAGTATCCTGGTAAACCGCCGCAAAAATAAAATAATCATTCTGAGATTGTGTTTGATCGGTCTGATGAAGTACAATCGGGGAAACATCCAGACGCTGAATCAGGTCAATAGGAAA
>JANTFQ010000175.1 GCA_024763405.1 Calditrichaceae bacterium | reverse complement strand
GCCGCGGTTGCATCGAAAGAACGGCTAAGTCGTTATCCGCAGGTGCCGACTTTTCTGGAAAAAGGATTTGATATCCCGGATGAAGTTTTATGGAGGGGGTATGCTCTCAAAAAGGGTACCAAGCCGGCGGCGGTTACGTTTTTGGATTCTCTGTTCCGGAAAATCAGCCGGGATAAGGACTGGCTAACCTATGTAAATAATACTTCCGCCAACCCGGTTTATCTGGATCATAAGGCCTTTACAAAGATGGTAAACGGGGATCAGGCCGAGGCGGTAAAATATCTAAAGCTGGCCGGCGTTCTCAAAAATGTGAAACAAAAAAACAGCGCTTCCAAAACAGGATTGACTCTGGGTCTGGCGCTAGTGTTTCTAATCATCCTGCTAATCCTTTACTTTTTTAAGCGGACGAGGTTCAAGGCAGAAGTTGTCATCGGTTTACTGCTTATTTTTCTGTCGGGCTATCTCTATTGGTGGACGCTGGATTTTCCGCAGGGAGAACTGTCCAAAACAGCAGGGCCGGCGGCAATGCCGCGTCTCTGGATTTACGGACTGATTTTGTTTAATGCCATTTTAATTGTGAATACCATCCGGGATAAAAATTCTAACAGTTCAGAAAATGGCCGAAATCTCATCCAAAGCGTGAGTCTAATTGGTTTGACGATTGCCTATTTGCTAATGGTTGGTTTTCTTGGCTATTACATCAGTACCACTCTTTTTTTAATCAGCGGCGCCTACTTGCTGGGCTACCGCAAACACTGGATTATTGTGGTCAGCGGTCTGGGCTTCACGCTGCTTTCGTATCTTGTTTTTTACAAATTACTTCAGGTGCCGCTGCCGATGGGGATTTTTGGATAGATGGAAATTTTTTCTGAATTATTAAACGGTTTTTCCGTGATTGCAGGCATTACGCCTCTGCTGATTATTCTGGCCGGTGTGATGATGGGTATTCTCGTGGGTGTTCTGCCGGGGCTTTCTCCGGCAATGGGGGTGGCCCTGCTGGTGCCGTTCAGTTATGGAATGTCACCACTAAATGCGATGATTTTATTGGTTGCTGTTTATTCAGCCGCTAACTACGGGGGTACCATTACCGCCATTGCCATCAATACGCCGGGAACGCCTTCGGCCATCGTCTCCACCTTTGATGGTTATCCGCTGACCAAACAGGGGAAGCCGGGCAGGGCGCTGGGCGCTTCGGTGATGGCCTCGGTGGTCGGTGGTTTTATGGGAACCATTATTCTGGTGTTCTTCTCGGTACCGCTGGCAAAGGCGGCTTTAACCTTTGGTCCGCCGGAATATTTTGCCCTCGCTATTTTCGGCCTGACCATTATCTCCTCCCTTTCTACCGGGAATTATATAAAGGCGTTCATTGCAACCCTGCTCGGTCTGTTGCTGAATACGGTGGGCATGGATCCCTTTACCGGCTATTTACGATTTACCTTCGGGGCAGCGGAACTGGCCGACGGCTTTAGTTTTATTCCGGCTTTAATCGGACTTTTTGCGCTGAGTGAAATCTTTTTAAGCATCGAGCGTTCGGTTACAACCAAAGAAGTTTTAAAAAAGGTTTCCGGTAAAATGCCGCGCCTAAAAGAGATGTGGCAGATTAAACGCATTGTACTGCAATCCTCATTTATCGGTACGGTAATCGGCGTAGTTCCCGGCGCGGGAGCGACTATCGCGGCCTTTATTGCCTACAATGAAGCAAAACGGACGAGCAAGAATAAAGATGAATTCGGCAAGGGCGCAATGGAAGGTGTTGCGGCTTCCGGCGCTGCCACCAGCGGTTCCGTAGGCGGTGCTCTGGTTCCGCTGCTTACCCTGGGAATTCCCGGCAGTGCAGCTACCGCCGTTTTAATCGGCGCGTTAATGCTGCACGGTTTAACACCGGGGCCGGAATTATTCAAAGATAAATCCACCATTGTTTTCGGTATTTTTGCCAGCTTGTTTGTGGCCTATTTTTTAGTGCTTTTTCTCGGTATAATCGGTAATCAATTGTGGATTAAAATAATTTCCGCGCCCAAGGCCCTGCTTAATCCGGCTATTCTGGCCATTGCCTTTATCGGCAGTTACGCGGTGGGAAATTCCATGTTTGATGTGTGGGCCTGTCTGGGATTCGGTGTACTGGGCTGGGTTTTACGTCGCTATGATTTTCCGACCGCCCCGGTTATTCTCGGATTAATTTTAGGGTTTCTGGCGGAAACCAATTTTCGCCGGGCGCTGCTGATGGGAGACGGCAAAATCTTTTTCGAACGCCCGGTTAGTCTGATAATGTTGATTATGGCGGCCTTGTCTCTGTTCTGGCCGATCATAAGCGCCGCGTATAAAAAAAGAAAAGGACAGAAATCAGGCATTGGGAATTAGGAATTTGTGTTTATTTCTATTTTCAATGCGAAATTATTAACCGGATGTATTTCAAGACCCACCCCCAGCCCCCTCCCTTGAAGTCACGCCGGCAGGTTTTAAATGTGCCAACCGGCGTCGGATGCGGCTACCGACCCACTTCAAGGGAGGGGGAGAGCCCCGTGGAATCGGGGCTCGGGGGAGAGTTTGTAAATAATCGTAATAATAGAATAAAACTTTTTAGTTTAAACAGATACTACTGAGTTCTAATAAATATTTTGTAATAAAAAAAGGGAAACCGCTATGGCAATAATGTTTCGAACCACCAAAGCGCTGGAAAGTGAAATTGACGAATATCTCGATGATGTGAGTCAGGGCGCCCTGGTTTTTGTTCAGGGTGTAAAAAATTATATGAATGAGAATAAATCCAGTTTTGAAACGCATCTGAAAACCATTGATAAGCTGGAAGGAAAAGCGGACTCTCTGCGGCGCAAGATCGAAAATGATTTGTATCTGCATTCGCTTATTCCCGAACACCGCGGCGATGTGCTCGGTTTGCTGGAATCCATGGACGATGTCATTGACACGGCCAAAGTAACTTTAAATCAGTTTGATGTGGAACGGCCCTACATTCCCGAGCAGTTTAAAAACCGGTTTGTCGAACTGGCCGAAACTACCAGTAAGGCGGCGGAAGCGGTTGTATTGGCAACCCGTGCCTTTTTTAAAGAGGTAAAGCTGGTAAAGGACCATCTGCACAAGGTCTATTTTTATGAACAGGAAGCGGATAAACAGAGTGATCAGATAAAACGGGATGCTTTTGCTCTGGAAGAATTGGAATTATGTCAGAAATTTCATCTCCGTTATTTTGCACTGCATATCGATACCCTGGCGGATATGGCCGAAAGTGTTGCCGATCGCTTATCTATCTATACAATTAAACGCACTATTTAGATGGTACTGATGAGCGGGGTTGAATAATGATTTTTATTTTTTTAACAAGCGGATTGTTTTTAGGCTGGTCACTTGGCGCCAATGATGCGGCGAATGTATTTGGTACTGCCGTTGGTACCCGAATGATTCGTTTTAAAACCGCCGCCATTATCGCAAGTATTTTTGTTGTCATCGGCGCAGTGGTCGGCGGAGCCGGTGCTACTCATACCCTTGGAAAACTGGGGGCGGTTAATGCCATCGCAGGATCGTTTATTGTCGCTTTTGCCGCGGCGTTTACTGTGGCCTGGATGACCAGGCTGCGTTTACCGGTTTCCACCTCACAGGCGATTGTAGGTGCTATTATCGGCTGGAATATGTTTTCGGGCTCGGTGACCGATACGGGTTCTTTAACCAAGATTGTATCCACCTGGGTGCTTTGTCCGGTTTTGGCGGCGGCTTTTGCCATGTTACTTTTCTTTGCCTTCCGTGGCGCTTTGGATAGAATTAATGTCCATCTGTTAAAAATGGATTTTTACACCCGCATTGGTTTGGTTCTGGTAGGTGCTTTTGGCGCTTACAGTTTGGGGGCAAACAATATTGCCAATGTGATGGGTGTGTTTGTTCCGGTGGTACCTTTCGAACCGATAAGTGTTTATGGATTGTTTACGCTCAATTCTGCGCAGATTTTATTTTTTATCGGCAGTCTTGCTATCGGTCTCGGAATTTTTACCTATTCTTACAAGGTGATGGATACCGTAGGCGGCGGTCTGTTAAAACTTTCGCCGGTGGCAGCACTGATTGTTGTGTTATCGGAATCACTGGTTCTGTTTTTATTCTCTTCCGAAGGATTGGAAGCCTGGCTCATCGGCCACGGTTTACCCAGCATCCCTCTCGTACCGGTTTCCAGTTCCCAGGCGGTTGTCGGCGCGGTAATCGGAATCGGGCTTGCCAAGGGCGGACGCGGTATTCGTTTCGGCGTACTCGGTGAAATCGCCGCAGGTTGGGTTTCCACGCCAATCGCGGCAGGAATATTAACGTTTGTTTCGCTGTTTATCTTTCAGAATGTGTTTAATCAGCAGGTCAGTAAAAAAGTGGAGTATTGTATTTCCGAACCGGTTATTGAACACTTGCAGGACGAACAGTTACCGGTGGAAAATTTAAGACAGTTTAAGGATGTTGTATATACCAATTCCATTCATTTTAGTTCTATTATAGAAAAAGATGCACAGCTGAATACGCGCCAGGCCTATCAGGTTATTGAGGCGTCCAGAGTGACGCCCATGTATATCGACGAAGGCCTGATTTCTACAGAAGTGGACACACACTGGTTCAGTCCCGGGCAGGTGCAGGCGCTTCGGCAATTAGTCAGCAAAAAATTTAAATACCACTGGCAGTTAGAACAGGCTTTACAGGCACAGACAGATGAATGGAAACAGAAACCCAAAACGAAAGAGAATAAACTATTTAATAAAAATATTGAAAAAAAGCTCAATCAATTATACAGAATATTTACAGTAAAAACTCAAGAAGAACACTAAACCAAGGGAGGCAGTATGCAGCAAAGCAAAAAAATGGTTTTAAGCATTTTGATGCTGATCTTTTTTGTGATCGGCGCTTATGCTCAGGAGCAAACATCCAAAGGCCATACGGAATGGGATAACGGCATCATCAAATTCAAATCGGATGACGGGCAATTTATGACCCGCTTCGATGTGCGAATGTATATCAATGGCGCCTATTTCTTTGAAAATAAGAATGAACTCAGCTCCGGAACCCATTTGCGTAAAGGCCGTTTTGCTATGAAAACCAAATTGTGGAATACCTGGCGCGCGGAATGGGATATGGACATTGCCGAAGGCGTGGTGGAAGTAAAAGATATGTATTTTAGTTATGTAGGGTTTAAGAATGCGCATATTAAGATTGGGCATTTTAAGGCGCCGGTTGGTTTGAACGAGTTAACCAGCTCCCGGTTTCTTACCTTTGCGGAACGCGCCTATCCCATGCTGGCCTTCAAAATCGGCCGCCGCACGGGAATTGAATTTTCCAAATGGGGCAGCAACTGGAACTTTCGCGGGGATGTTTTTGGCCAGACAATGGATACTCAGAAAAATAAAACCTTCGATGAGACCGGCGGCGGTGTAGCGGCCCGTTTTGCCTATTCTCCGGTTTTTGCCAACGATTACCGGCTGCACCTGGGACTTGCCGGAGCATT
>JANTFQ010000174.1 GCA_024763405.1 Calditrichaceae bacterium | reverse complement strand
CCGCCGATCAGGTGGTCCTGGCTTTGGGGCGCCGTGGCACCCCACGCAAATTGAATATAGCGGGTGAAGAGAAATCGAAGGTGATGTACAAATTAATTGACGCGGAACTTTACCAAAACGAGCATATTTTAATTGTCGGTGGCGGTGACAGTGCGGTTGAAGCAGCAATGGGCCTCGCCCGGCAAAAAGGAAATACGGTTACCCTCTCCTACCGCAAAGACAAACTCTTCCGTATAAAAACCCGGAATCAGAAACGTCTGGATGAACTGGTACGGGATGGTAAAGTCGAGGTACTTTTCAATTCACAGCTGACTGAAATCCTGGATAAAGAGGTAACCCTGCGATGTGGTGATGAACTGCGGCAGCTGCGAAACGATTATACTTTTATCTTTGCCGGTGGTGAACCGCCCTTCAAATTGCTTCGGGAAATCGGGATTCAGTTCGGAACTGCATCACCTTAAATATGGCGCCGGTGATTGACAATATTTAATTTTTGCATACGGCTGCGTAAATGCCGTTCCGAAATCCCCATCATTTTAGCGGCCTGACTCTGGTTGCCCTTTTTCACCTCTAATGCCTCTTCGATCATTGCCGTTTCGAAGGCCGCTACTTTTTCTATAAAAGAATGTGAAAAATCAACCGGGTCGAGAATAACCGATTCATGCGTTACCGATAATCCTGCCGGAAGATCGCTGGTTGTAATAAGAGTATCGCGGCTCATTACCACAGCCCGTTCGACGATGTTTTCCAGCTCCCGGATATTTCCCGGGAAACGGTAGCGCATCAGATAATCCTGAGCTTCACTGCTTATTCCGGAAATTTCTTTTTCATTTTCCCGGGCATATTTTTTTATAAAATAGCTAATCAACAATGGAATATCGGATTTACGTTCGCGCAGAGGGGGGATATGAATCGCCACCACATTGATACGGTAGAACAAGTCTTCCCTAAAGCTGCCCTCGCGGATCATTTCTTCCAGATTGCGGTTGGTCGCCGTAATGATACGCACATCAACTTTAATCGTATCACTGCCGCCGACTCTTTGGAACTCCCCAAACTGCAAAGCACGCAACAGCTTTACCTGGGTTTGTGCGGGAATGTCTCCGATTTCATCAATAAACAAAGTACCGCCATTGGCCTGTTCGAAGCGCCCGATTCGTTGGGAGGCAGCGCCGGTAAAGGAGCCTTTTTCGTGTCCGAATAATTCGCTTTCGAGCAAAGTTTCGGTGAGTGCGGCGCAATTTACGGTAATCATCGGTTTATCTTTGCGTGCGCTGGCAAAATGAACCGCCTTGGCAATCAGTTCCTTTCCGGTTCCGCTTTCTCCACGAATCAGCACGGTGGCTTTGCTTTTTGCTGCCCGGCCGGCCGTATTCAGGACTTCTTCCATTTCGCCGCTCTGGGAAATAACCGCATCAAATTTATAACGCTCTTCCAATTGGGTGCGCAGCAGTTTATTTTCGGAAATCAGATAATTGCGTTCCTTAGCTTTTTGTACCAGCAGCTCCAGTTCATCCAAATCGATGGGTTTGGAAAGATAATCAAAGGCACCTTCTTTCATAACCTGAACGGCATCTTCGGAATCGCTGTACGCCGTTAAAACGATTACCGGAATCTCGGGATTTATTTTGGTTATTTCCTTAACCACCTGCAACCCGTTCATATCAGGCATCCGATAGTCGGTAAACACTAAATTAACATTTCCCTTTTGGAACAAAGCCAAGCCCTCAGTACCCGAATTAGCCGAAATGACCTGGTAATTCCTGCGCTTTAAAAAAGACTGGATGGAAAGAATCTGCGCCGGTTCATCATCAATTAGCAATATTCTGAAATCTGACATTTTATTTCCCTGTGTTTTAATGAATGGGTTAAAAGTTCCAGCGAATCCCGGCACTTGCGAAATTATTCTTATAATCATACCAGTAACTGTTCGATTCGTTCAGAATATAAGAATAATTTAAAGCGATACTTAAGGATTTCAACCAGGCCTTACGCGGAAAAAACTTTTTTGAAAGTGAAAAATTGAAATTCTTTTGTTCATCTTTACGAATCCCACCCAGACCGATACTGTCTTCGGCAGAAAGAAAGGCATTTTCACTAATATATGTTTTTGTGCTCAGACTAAATCCGGTCTGCAGTTTTAAATTCCAGGGCAGCATCCAGGTAAGTTGGCTGGAATACTGGTCACTTTCATAACTAAAAGGGTCATCAAAAAGCTCTTCGTCCTGATAATAATCGCTCTGATTACTATAGGAAGAATTACTGTTTAGGCTGATTTGTTTACGGTATTGAATGTAGATTCCCATTTTAGTATAGATGGATTGAGCGACACGTGCCAGAAAGACGGCTTGAGAAAGGCTGGGAATTTGAGTGGCTGAATACGTACTATAACCACCGCCCATACGACCGGCGCCTCTGCCTCCGCCCGAAAGGGCATATAATTCTTGTCCTCCAAAAGATTTATACCCGGCGTCCGCTTCGAGAATAAGAGAGGTGCGGGTAGGAAAAGAACTGTTGCCCTGGATGAAGACATAGTGACGGTTGTTGGTTAATTCCGGAATATTGCTATAACTCCTGTAGCGATAATTGTATCCGCTTTTTAAAAAGAAAGCGCCCTTATTATAATTAAAATTTGCATACGCATACAGCTGATTATAATCATAGTAATCATAATCGCTGCCATTCATCCGAATATCCCATTCAGCACCAAAATAGAAAATTTTATTTTTTTCTTCATTCAAGGCTATCTGATTATTAAAACCAAGCCGGTTCATAAAAAAATTACGTGTTGAATTGATCTGATATTTAAAATAATCGGGATTTAAAAAATACCTTAAATTACTTTTACCTGGTGAATATAAAATATTTAAACCTAAGTCACTCACAAAATCCGATTCCGGCAGATGTGAACGCAGCAGGTTATCATCGTAGGTTGACGATATATTGATTTGTGTGGTAATTTGTGCCGAGGCAAATGAAAACAATATACCGATAAGCACCAGGCTATTTGAGATTCGATTCATTAAGAAGATCCTTTCGTTTTTTCTTCTTTCAAGACAAATTACGTGCCAGTCTTTGAAAGGCTGTAAATAAAGGGATTTAGAACAATAGGATATTTTAAAAACTACTTAGTACGCCCTTTTGGTCGAACGAAAGCCCGCTTTGTCGAGTTTTATATTGAACATAAAAAAAGCCCGGGTTTAATCCGGGCTTTTACTGGGGGTGTGATGAAGCTTCAATTATTTATTTTCCACCCCGTTTATGGCCGCCTTTACGGCCAGTTCCCTGTCCCTGGCCATTGCCGCGATTTTTTCCGCTTCCGTTTTGGGGCCGGACAAAATCAGGGTCTTTCCCGTTCGGAATACCATCACCATCCGCATCCATCGCATTATCATTAATCCCATCTCCGTCGGCATCCACAAAACCCATACCGGTATTTCCCCGGTGCATCTTTCCTCCGGTATAGTCCGGGTCCATTCCATTGGGAATCCCATCGCCATCGGCATCGGGCGCATTGTCATTATATCCGTCGCCATCGGCATCAACAAAACCAACGCCGTGCTGACCTTGTCCCTGCAGCTTATGGTTCATTTTCATACGCATCTGTTTCTTGTGCTGAATTTGCAAAGAATCCTGCGCGAAGGCAGTTCCGGCTAAAACAGAAAAAGCCAGGATAATCATTACGGTAATTTTTTTCATGTTCTTCTCCAAATTTAAGTGTATTTCTTCTGTATTTATATCAAATCCTGTGCCATATTAATTTCATTGGCCTAACATGCAGTTTTTAAACTGCTTTATACAGAATCCGGGAAAACCCTGTTTAAAAGAATATCGACGAAACGGACGAAACCCTTTACCAATTGGTCTAATAATTTGTGATTTTTAGAATCCATTAATTTTCTTATCAAAAAAAAAGGGCCATAAGCCCTTTTTTTATTCATTCAATCCTTACCTGCCGCGTTCCCAATCGCTGTCGATTATAGCCTGGTAATCCGATGGTTCCAAAACGGTCGGTTCGTAAGTAACACCCTGTCTGTTCAAATTCCGTACAAAGGCCCGTAAATGGTTTCGCGATCCTCTGTATAAATTCTCATAGACAAGCGTCACATCCGCATTGTCCACATTTTCGTCCAATTCTTTAACGAGGTCCCGTATATCAATTTCTTCAATCAGGGCGCCAACCTTCAACGCTTCAATCAAAGAAACACTTCCCTGCGTTGTAAGCGATGCATAGAGTCCCCTTAAATCCGCATTAGTGAAACTACCGATGGAATCGCTCTGAACCGGGTCCGTCAGTTCATATTTATCAAGAATCATTTTTATGGCGCTCATGTGGGTTTGTTCTGCACCGGATATATTTGTAAATACGCGCTGTCCCCAAACACCATATAGGGTTAAATAGACATCTCTGGCCAGCTTTTCTTCTTCCCGCATAAGAAGGAGACCGTTGGTCTCTTCCATGCTCAGCTCCTCAAACGGAAGACTATCAATAACGGCTTCGGTTATCAGAATATCGGAATTATTGGTATCTGCTCCGGATGCATTTACGGAATTTGTACAACCGGCTAAAATGGTACTGCTAAGCAGTGCTGCCCCCAGAGAGGCGCTAAATATGAATAATTTAAACTTCATGATCTTACTCCTTTTGATTGAATTTAACTGCACACTGTCTTCTCTAAGTCAAAGGCTGTGCCAATATTTAATCAGAAGGAATATCCAGTTGATTATAAAAGAGTTAAAACAATTTCAAAATTGGCGGATGTTTGAATAATACGACGAGGCGGGCGCCTATGGAACCGGATGGTCGTGAACAATGAAACGGTACTTATATTTTTACAGGAATTTTAATATGAAATTCCGCCCCGGTATTTTCTTCACTCTCCACCGAAATAATACCGCCATGTTCGTAAACAATACGCTGAACAATACTCAGGCCGATTCCGGTACCTTTCGCCTTGGTCGTAAAATATAAGTTAAAAATATTAGATTGAAATTCTTTCTTTATTCCCGGGCCATTGTCGCTGACTACGATTTCCAGCTCCTCTTCCGTCCGTTTACGGACAGATAATTCAATTTTACCTGTCTTTGCCGGAACAGCCTGAATGGCATTTTGAATCAAATTGATAAAAACCTGGCGCATCTGTCTTTGATCCCAGAAAACTTTACCGCTCCACGATTCGTGAATCGCAAGGGTGGTGCCATGTTCTTCCAGAGTGGCTCCGAACTGCTTTCGAATATCCCCGAGAAACGCGTTTAAATCGAATTCAGCTGCCTGAATGGGCTCCGGTCGGGAGAAGCGTAAAAAGTCCTGAATGGTTTGATTGATACGGTTTACTTCGTTATAAACCAGACCGGCTAACTGATGATATTCCTGCGCATCATTGGCAGGTTCAAAATCTTTATTCAACTGCTGAATAATCGTACTAATAGTATTCAATGGATTCCGGATTTCATGCGCAACCCCGGAAGCCAGTTCGCCCATTGCCGTCAGGCGCTGTTTGCGCTCCATCTGCTCTTCGAG
>JANTFQ010000173.1 GCA_024763405.1 Calditrichaceae bacterium | reverse complement strand
CTCATACAGCCGGTGCCCAGCGGCTTGGTCAGCACCAGCACATCCCCTATCTCCGGTGTGTGATTACGCCAGAATTTATCGGGATGCACGATTCCGGTTACGGCAAGGCCGTACTTTATTTCCTTATCCTGGATGGAATGTCCACCGGAAATAACACAGCCCGCTTCATTGGCTTTATCCTGTGCTCCCTGTAACATTTTTGCAACGACTTCTGCCGATAATTTTCCCTGATGAAAAGCGAGCACATTCATGGCCACAAGCGGCCGTCCGCCCATGGCATAAACGTCGCTTAGAGAATTAGCCGCGGTTATCTGGCCGTATTCATAAGCATCGTCCACAACCGGCGTAAACACGTCCACCGTGTTGATGAGAGCCGTATCGTCATTAATACGATATACACTGGCGTCTTCGCTTTTATCGCGGCCGGCCAGCAGCGCCTCCGACTGAGGCTGCTCTAAGTTTGAAAGTATCTTATCCAGTAACTCCGGATCAATTTTACTTGCTCAACCGGCGCAGGAAACCAGTGCCGTCAGTTTTACATCATTCATTAAAATAACCTTTTTCGTTTTATTAAAAAGCGTGTCAGTGCTTCTTCAAAATTCATATCGGTTTGTATCAAATTGTAATTAATATGGTGATTGCTGCATTGGATTCGGTAAAAATCCAGAAAGCTTTGCAGTTTCTCCTGATAGCTGTTACGGATAAAAGCGGGCTGGGTTTTAACGCGCTCACTGCTTTCGAGGTCTTCAAAAATAATTTCCCCGGAAAACGCCAGTTCCCTTTCCTGCGGATCTATCAGATGAAACACAAGGACTTCGTGTTGATCGTAGGAAAAATGACGCAGACCTTTTAACACTTCCGCCGGATCATCCATTAAATCCGAAATAATGATAACCAGTCCGCGGCGGTGAATTTGCTGTGCCGCTTCGTGCAGAACCACGCTGATTTCTGTGTCCTTTCCCGGCGCTGCCTGCTCAATTTCCGCATAGATTTGGGATAAATAAGATCCCACCGAACGGGGCGGGAGCGTTTTACGGATTTTATCGTCAAAGAGCATTAATCCTGCCGCATCTTTCTGGCGGATCAGCAGGTAGGCAAATGCCGATGCCAAAGCGGACGCATACTGGAATTTGGTCATAGCACCGGAACCGAACTGCATCGATTTGGAAATATCCAGCAGAATATGGGCGCGCAGGTTTGTTTCCTGCTCGTACTGCTTGATATAATAGCGGTCTGTGCGGCCGTATACTTTCCAGTCTACAAAGCGCAAACTATCGCCGGGCAAATAGGGACGGTGCTGCGAAAACTCCACGCTAAAGCCGTGAAAAGGACTTTTATGGAGACCGGAGATAAAGCCTTCCACCACCTGGCGTGCCTGTAATTCCAAGTGCTCCAGTGACGCGATAATATTGGGTTCTAAATATTTTGAAGGCATAGGTAAGTTTACAGAAACGACGAATCCGGTTCAACTTTTTCGGGGTGAATTTTGGGAAAGGAGACTTTTTAAATAAAAAAGTTCGGGCTGAAAATGCTTGCAGGAATGATCCAAATCAACCTGCTTCTCATTAAGTGCACAGCGGTAAATAAAGGTATCGGGATTTTTCTCTGTGGGAGTATTTATAAAAGAATTGCGGAATTTACAAAAACGGCATTTTGTTAAAGATTTGGGATAAATGCTTTTCTGCTGCAGAATACCAAAGCGGTTGTTCAAAGTATTTAAAGTAATTTTCAATTGTTTGATTAAAATCCGAACCCGGATAAGCGCAGCAATTTGAACGACTAAGAGCAGGATGACGGCAATTAATAAAATTACAAAATAGTCTATCATGGTTTCCCCGGTCATGACACATCTATTTTATAGAACTTCTTTACAGTCTGAAATGTTTCCTAATCTAGCGGCAGTTTAATTTTATTTTGAGCCGCAGCCGCTGTAATGGTGTTTTGCATCAGCATGGCAATGGTCATCGGGCCCACTCCGCCGGGAACGGGTGTAATCCTGGAAACCGTTTCAAAGACATCTTCAAAATCCACATCGCCAGCAAGTTTATAGCCTTTTTCATTATCGGCGTCAACGCGGTTTATCCCCACATCAATAACGACACTTCCCTTTTTAAGATCTTCCTTTTTGATAAAGTTCGGCTGGCCAATAGCGGCGATAACGATATCCGCCCGTTGGATATGCGTGCTAATGTCCTGTGTACGGCTGTGCACAACCGTAACGGTGGCGTTGGCGGATTTACGCTTTTGCAGCAATAGATTTACCATAGGCTTGCCCACGATATTACTGCGTCCCACCACAACCACATCTTTGCCCTGTGTTTCAATTTGGTAAAACTTCAAAATCTCTACAATCCCGGCCGGTGTGCAGGGCAGCATATAAGGCTTTCCGCTAACAAGCAATCCCACATTTTGCGGATGAAAACAGTCCACATCCTTTTGTGGTGAAACGGCCAGGATAACCTTGTCCTCATCAATGTGTTTTGGCAGCGGAAGCTGTACCAGAATTCCATGATTCAGCGGGTCGTTGTTTAGCAATTCAATTTTATCCAACAATTCCTGTTCGGAAATTGCGGCTGGAAGAATTATCGTATCCGAGAGAATTCCCAGTTTTTCGCAGGCTTTCCCTTTCCGCCTCACATAAACCTGTGAAGCCGGATCTTCGCCCACGAGGATTACGGTGAGTTTTGGCTGAACACCCAGTTTTTTTAAATGGGCTAAATTCTGCGCAACCCGTTCATAAACCGCTTCGGTTACCGGTTTGCCTTTTAAAAGTTTTTCTTCCATTTTAGAAATATTCCCGATTATGCAAAATCTATGGCCCTGAATTCACGGATGGCAACGACTTTAATCTGTCCCGGATAATCAATTTCACTCTGAATCTTCTGTGCGATGCCGGCAGCCAATTGATGGCTGGAGGAATCGTCAATTTTTTCATGATCCACAATCACCCGCACTTCTTTACCGGCCTGAATGGCGTAGGCGGCTTTTACGCCTTCAAAGGATTCGGCGCTCTCTTCCATATTTTTCATACGGGTTACAAAATTTTCTATCACATCTTTCCGGGCACCCGGACGTGATCGACTGATGTCATTGGCGATTTGAACAAGAATGGTAATGGGCGAAATCGCTTCTACTTTTCCATGATGTCCCTGAATAGCATTGAGTACCACCGGCGGTTCACCAAATTTTTTAACATAATCATATCCAATTTGGCAGTGGCTCCCTTCGGAGTGCCGTTCTACGCCGCGTCCGATATCATGCAAAATTCCGGCCCGTTTGGCCATACTTTCATCCAGGCCCAGCTCCGAAGCCATGATCCCTGCAATTTCAGCTACTTCCTTACTATGCTGTAAAACATTTTGTCCGTAACTTGTGCGGAAACGCAGTTTGCCCAAAACATTAATGATATCGGGGTGAATGCCGTGGATGCCCGTTTCTACCAGTGCCTGTTCCCCGAGTTCACTCAAATATTCATGCATATCTTTGACGGTTTTTTCATAGGATTCTTCGATGCGTCCGGGATGAATTCGTCCGTCGTTTACCAGCTTTTCCATGGTCAGCCGGGCCAGCTCACGACGATATGGATCGTACCCGCTTAAAATAATTGCCTGCGGCGTATCGTCTACGATAACATCGACACCGGTGACAATCTCAAACGAACGAATATTCCGGCCCTCACGGCCGATGATGCGGCCCTTCATATCATCCGATGGCAGCGTTACAATAGAAACAGTGGATTCAACCGCGTGGTCGGCGGCGGTCTGTTCCATAGCCGAAATAATTACATCTTTAGCTTTGGATTCGGCTTCTTTATGGGCGTCTTCCAGAATTTTATAAACACTCGAAGCCGCTTCTTTCTGCGCATTTTCGATAAGGTTATCCATTAGAATTTTACGAGCCGATTCCCTGGTTAACCCAGCAATGGTTTCCAACCGTTTATTTTCTTCATCTAAAAGCTGATCGAGGCGGGCCTGTTTGGCCTGTACCTGATTTTCCCGGTTTCTAATATCCCGCTGCTGCAGGGTGATATCCCGCTCTTTTTTAGCGATTAAATCGGCTTTACGGTCAATATTGTTTTCCCTGGTTAACAGATCGCTTTCAACCTTTTGTAGATCTTTTCGCTTGGAACGAAAAATATCTTCCTGGGCCTGTTTCTTTTGATAAATTTCATCTTCGGCTTCAATCAGTTTTTCTTTTCGTTCATTGTCTGCATCTTCCCGTGCTTCTTCGAGGATATTTCTCGCTTCTTCTTTTGCGGCGTTAAGGCTTGATTTCCCGAGAAAAGAATTCAATAACCATCCGGCAATGAAGGCGATAGCTGCAATTGAAATTAATATAATAGTGCCAATTCCTGACATTTGTACTCCTTTTAGGCGAAAAAAAACCCTGAATTCAAAACACGGGATATAGAACCTTTTAAAAACATGATGGGCACCTCCTGAACGGTTCAAACTTTCTCGACGTCTCGAAAGACGGAGACCTGTTTTTGCCGCACAGAGTTCAGTTCCCTGATTTTATGGTGTTGGTCCTATAAGTATCCGTGTTTTGGATACAGGGCTTTCACGAGAAAGATAAACCTATTCTTTTAGGAAATCAACAATAGAATGATTTATCTTTTCAGTTTCTTCGTTCAGCTTATGCAATAGTTTATCTTTATACTTACGCTCCTGGAAAAGTTCATCCACCACATTCAAAGCCGCTAAAACACTAATCTTTGAAGATGATTTTATGGAACTGTTTTTGTCCACTTCCCGCATTTTATCATCAAGATACCGCGCAATTTCTTTTATGTAGCTTTCATTCTCTTCGGCACGAAGTGTGTATTCGGTACCGAAAATATTTACGCGAATCTGGCCTGGAGCCATTGTTTTTCCTTATTAAGAGTCAACACCAACGTTTTTTAGTTCTATATGCCGCTCCAATTCGGTGACAATGGCACCCAATTGGCTGCGTGCAGTTTGGTTTTTAACTTTCAGCCTTTCATTCTCATTTAACAAATTAGCCAGAAACGCATCGTCTTTAATTTCCGGTTTCTGGTTCCTGATTTGTTCCAGTTGTAATTTCAGCCCCTTGTTCTCTTTTTCAAGACGGGCTGCCTTAAAGCGCATTTCCCTGCTGGTTTCAATTAGTTGTTCCACCAGCGTTTTTAATTTGTCCAATTGTCTCAATTGAATTTACTCAATTCCGTAAAGATGCATCGAACTGTTTTTCTACCTGTTTAATTAAGCGCCGGAATATTTTATCCACTTCTTTATCGCCCAGCGTGCGGTCCAGCGCCTGAAAACGCATTCTGAATGCGGCGCTCTTCTTCCCTGCTTCAAGATTTCCACCCCGGAAGACATCAAAGACTTCCAAATCCTGCAACAGGGGGCCCGCGTTCTTACGGATAAAGGTTAAGATAGAATCGGCCGGTATTGCGTCATCCAAAATAAAAGCCATATCTCTTTCGGAATACGGGTAACGTGACACCGGTTTGTACTGCCGTTCAAAATGAACTGAGTCTGCGATCAGATCTAAATTAATTTCAAACGCATAAACCGGCTGGTCAATCCCAAACC
>JANTFQ010000172.1 GCA_024763405.1 Calditrichaceae bacterium | reverse complement strand
CCTGGATGTTCTCTGTATTCAACCAGAGCGGCGCCGGAATAGGCAACTTCATATTTTGCCGCCAGACGGATTTTTAAATTCCAGTCTGCATGAATCGGAATGTTGCCGGCGTCATAGCCAGCCTCAATCATCGCCTTACGTTCCATAAGTTGGTTGCGGAACAGGCTGCGTTGTCTTTCAAAAAAGCGTTTTCCAAATACCTGGGTAAATACATCGCCTGATGGCGGCCGGGGATCGTTTTCCGATATCCACTGACCGGTTTTGTTACCGCGTTCATCAATCATTAGTACATTGGAATAGGCCACTTTTGCTTTCGGATTCTTTTGCAGAGCTTTGTACTCCAGTTCCAGCTTTTTGGGTAGCCAACGATCATCCCCGTCTATTACCGTTACATAAGTCCCTTTTGCCTGGTCTTTTCCAAATTTTCCGTTTTTGATATGGCCGATGTTTTGAGAATGCCTGTGTGTTTTAAAAATATCAGGATATTTGGATTTGTAGTTCTCGATAATTTCCCAAGAGCTGTCCGTTGAATGATCATCACAGACAATGATTTCATATGGTTTTAAGGTTTGTTTCACAAGGCTCTGAAGACATTCGCCTATGAATTTCTCAAAATTATAGGAAAACACAACCACACTAATCTTAGGTTGCTTCGCTTGCTTGTCCTGCTTTTTTGTAGAAGACATATTTTTACTCTTTATTTTAATAGAAAAGAAAAATCATAACCCATTTCCCGGTAACTATCCTGGATATCAAACAGGTTAAAAAAATAATTAAATGTTTCTTTTTGCCAGTCTGTGAATTGTTCATATCGTAAAACGGCGTCATATTTATTTGCGTCATTTTTATGTTGATTGACTACACCGGCATTAAAAACCTGCTTTAAATATTCCGAATTTCCATCAATTGTGTGGTCCGATAAAGTCGAAACGATTTGTCGCAAAACATGCGGCTCCCTGGTAATTTTTTCCATTTGCAGGTGGCCGCCAAAATGGATTTTGGGAATTTCCTTCGTGCTATCAACTGCATCCAGGTCCAGGCGTAAACTACCCAGCACAGCCGCGGCGCCAATGAAAGCGAGGTTTTCCAGTTCCCCGATATATAAATCGTATTTTAAAGCTAATTGCTGTACAAAATCCTTGGCTGTATTTAAAATTTTTCCGGAAGTCCAGTGTAATTCGTTCAGATCGTAGCGGAACAATTCTTTAAACTGACCATAGCCCGACCAGACTAATGAAACCGGATGACGCACCAGATTCATCACCTGAAACGCACGATCAAATTCCCCGTACTTTTCAAATAAAACCGGCAGATCACGTAAACGATAAACATGAACCGAGCCGTAGACTTTTGCTTCACCCAATGCTTCAATAAAATTGTAGCTTTCCTTTAATGTTCTGTTCTGGCGAAGTTGGTATCCGTTATGTAAATTTTGCAGATTTTGACGTAAATTATCATCGCTGTTCATGTCTTTTTCCGAAGCCTGAATATTCCGGGCGCTATGCGTACAAATAATATTCGGATGCAGGTTCAGCGCATAGGCTAACCAGTTACTGGCGCTCCAACCGTGGGATGTTACCATAAAATACTTCTTCATATTTCCAATTCCGCATAGCCGATTCCAGACGCCCCAAATCCATTGCCGTTGTAAAACATCAGGTACTTATTTTCCTGTTTAATCACATAAGGATAGGCAATCATTTCCGCATCCCAACCCTGCTGCGAAACGTTAATTCCTGCATCCTGATCTTTACGGGTCCAGTTGACGCCATCTAAGGATTCTGCGTAGCCAATCCGGTAACTTTCGTCAGGATTGCTGCGGTAAGCGCCGGATTTTCGGGTGGAATACCACATTTTATAGAAATTTTTTTCTTTAATAACTGTTGGACAGGCAATACCGCCCTCGCTTTTTTGAAGCGGGATGCAGGTTTGATTCTCGCGCTTCCAATTAATACCGTCCCTGGATTCCGCGTATTTAATTTCGTAGAAAGGTTCCATGTTACCCTGCCGCTCTTCCCATTTCAGGTAGGACATGTACCAGGTTTTCCAAGTTCCGGACTCATACAGAACACTCTGACAGGAAGTGGATACGGGATCAATAAGATTTCGATCCATCACCGGGCCGTCAGAAATTTTATAAAAAGTTTTACCGGCATCGTCACTCACCGCCAGACCAAGAGCGGTTCTGTAACGGGCGGTTGTGCCGATATTCCAGCCCACATAATAGAAATAGGTTTTATCGTTTACCCTAATAATATCCGAACACATTACGCCGCTATCATCAAATGTTCCCGGAAGACCTAATTTCAGGATAGGTTTATTGTGCACATACAAAATCTCAGCGGGATTATCCGCCCGGACTTCAAAATAGGAAGGGCGCGATCGGTTCAGCTTATCACGGGTGGTGTAATAAATGCGCAGCACGTTTGCATTCCGTTTTTCCACGAGCGGCACCTGGGCGTGGGTTTGAGACCACTCCAGTTCAGGGTTTGGCTTAAAAATAAGTCCTTTTTTTATCCATTTCATACGGCGTCCAATAGTTTCCAGTAACCGGCATTATATTTTTCTTCAATTTCCAGGATAGCATCCCGGATTGAATATTTGGGATTAAGTCCTAATTCGGTTGCAATCTTTTCGGAATCCAGTTCAAACGTATTCTCATGGGCTCTGCCCGGCTCGTTTTTAATCTGCACCGGATTTTTTACGGTATTTGCTATCAATTTTGCTAATGCGTCCAGGGAAATATTTTCATGGCCGGCATTGTAGATTTTTGCTTTTATTTTTGAGGGGGGAATTTCCAGTAATTCCATAAAATATTCAGCCACATCTTTTACGTGTATCTGCGGCCTTTTTTGTGCGCCGCCCATCAGCCGGATGGAATGTCCGGCAAGCGCTTGTCTGGTCATTTGGTTTACAATAAAATCAAAACGCATTGCCGGTGAAAACCCGTAAACCATAGCCAGTCGCAAACTAATACCAAAAAAAGAATCGGATCGGTTTTCCTGTAAAATCCGTTCGCAGATAGCTTTGCTCTCGGAATAGGGTTCAGCCGGATTTACAGGCAAATCTTCTGTTAAAATTTGTGAATACTCATTTCCGTAAACCCCGAAAGTTGATGCAAACAGAAAGCGTTTTATGCCTGATTGCTTACTACGCTTCACCAGCTTTTCAAAGGCGCCTGCATTTACTTCCATTGTTTTTTGCGGATCAATCTGTCCTGCCCTGCCGTCAGAAATACCCGCCAAATGCATAACGGCCTGCACATTGGCTAAACTTTTTTTAAGGGATTCAACATTCCTGATATCCCCGGTTACAACCCGTAACTTTCCGGTCTGAACAGCCTGTCGCCATTCCTGCCGGTCTTTCTTGATACTATCCAGCAGAGTAACCGGATAGCCCTGTTGAAGCAATGTTGCAACCAACACCGAACCAATATATCCGAATCCGCCGGTTACAAGAATTCGGTTCATCATTTTCCCCAATATGGATTTTGTGTTAACAGTTCTAAATAATCTTCCCTGGTGACGCCAACTATTATTTTATCCCAGAACCTGTTCTGACGAAAATACCAGTTTCGCTGACGGCCTTCTTCTTTCCAGCCGCATTTTTTAATATAAACAGCCAAAGAGGCGGCATTGTGTTCGATCATAGAACCGTCTAACCGTTCCAGGCCTAATTCTTCAAAAGCATAGCGCATAATGGCCATAATCGTGTCGGTGCCGTAGCCTTTTCCACGCATATCTTTATCGCCTAACATCATACCGTGAAAAGCATTGCGGTCCTTCCAGTTGATATTGACCAGATTGGCCGTTCCAATCAATCCCAGATCCGGCGTTTCAATGGCAAAGCGCTGATCCAGACTAGAAACCGACAAGTTTGCAAACCATTTTTGCTGATCCTGTTCCGACAGGGGAAAATGCCATGAAGCTAAAAAATGCCAGATTTCCGGATCATTTGCCCATTTATGTAATTGGGGCAAATCCTTTTCCTCGATAGCCCTTAACAGAACTTTTCTGCCTTTTATATTCATTTCCCTGCTCCACAATTATTTTTAACAACAGCAATCACTTTATCCTGCTGTTCTTCCGTAAGGGTTGGATAAAGAGGTAAGGTTATAACTTGTCTTGATATGCGGCTGGCCACCGGCAGGTTTTCCTGCCCGGCAGAAGCTAAGCCACGATACATAGGAAACTCGCTGATAAGCGGATAAAAATAGCGTCTGCTATAAATGTGCTCTTGTTTAAAGGCTTCATAAAGCTGATCCCTTTGCATCCCGTATTTCTGGTCATCAACAAAAATAGGAAAATAAGCATAATTATGCTGGACATTTTCAGCGTCTGTTAAGAATCCAATACCCGGAATATCTTTAAATTTTTCCCGGTAGTTTACGGATATTTCCTGACGCCGTTTTATATTCTCTTTTACACTTTCTAATTGCAGTAAGCCCAGCGCAGCCTGCATTTCATTCATTTTACCATTAATGCCCGGCGCCATTACCGTCGTTTCATCCGCAAAACCAAAATTTTTAAGATAATCGATACGGTCTTTTAATTTTTTATTATCGGTAACTATCGCCCCGCCTTCCATGGTGGTAAAAATTTTAGTAGCATGAAAACTTAAAACGGAAAGATCTCCAAAATTCAGTACAGACTGGCCGTCTATATTCACTCCAAAGGCGTGGCAGGCGTCGTAAATGATATGCAATCCGTAAATGTCCGCTATTTTTTGAATTTCTTCCACAGCGCAGGGATTTCCATAAATATGAACCGGCAGGATTGCGCTGGTTTTTGGAGTGATTAACATTTCAAGTTTCTTTGGATCCAGATTCATGGTTTCCGGTTCAATATCGCAAAATACGGGCGTAATGTCGTTCCAGTTTAAGGCGTGTGTTGTGGCCACAAAACTGTACGGCGTAGTGATCACTTCCCCGGTAATGCGCAGTACCTGCAAAGCGGTTACCAGGGCCAGGGTGCCGTTGGAAAACAGACTCACGTATTTAACGCCCAGGAATTGGGCTAGCTTCTCTTCCAGTTCCTGGTGAAATAAACCGTTATTTGTTAACCATTTCCGATCCCAGATTTGCTCGAGGTAAGGGATAAAATCCTCAAGCGGCGGTAAATCAGGCCGCGTAACAAAAATGTTTCCATTTAAGTTATGGGCGGCGTCAAATGTTGATTCTGAGGATACCTGTTTCATCAAAATTCCCTTTAGATAGCCCGGTAAGCCGGGAAAAAACCTTGTGATTGTTTTTTACCAACAAGTTCGTTATAAAGAGTTTTATTAAATATTTTACCACAAAAATAAACGGGTCGTGTATTTTTTGACCAACCTGTTTTAAAGCGGGTCAAACCATCTGTACCGGAATTCGTCAAACCGGCGCCGGCGCCCAGGCTTACATATTCAATTTCTTCTTCTCTGAATTTCTGTAAAGCAAAATTAAATATTGCGTACGAGGCGTTCATTTTATAACCCGTTTCATCATAAGCCGCCAGATGGTAAAAAATATTGTTTTTCATTTTATACCAAAGTACAATTCCTACAATTGAACCGTTAGATTCTGCC
>JANTFQ010000171.1 GCA_024763405.1 Calditrichaceae bacterium | reverse complement strand
AGAGTGTTTCCACGCCGTCCAGCCCATTAGGCGTTAAATGAAACATCCCCCCGGCGGCGTCTTTCTGAGCGATGGTAAACGGACAATGATCGGTACCAACCACATCCATCACTCCCTGGTTCAACGCCATCCAAAGATAGGCCAGATCATTTTGCTTGCGAAATGGCGGCGAAGCGATAAAACGGTGTCCGTTCTCTTGTTCATACACCGAATCTTCAAACAGTAAATACTGAGGGCAGGTTTCCAGAAAAACCGGCTGTCCGTTTTCCTTGGCCATAAAGGTTAGCTGCGCCGCTTCGGTGGTCGTTAAATGTACAAAATAGATGGGACATTCCACAAAACGGTTCAGGGTTAAAATGCGGGTTACCGCTTCAATTTCTGCTTCCGCGGGACGACTTAAGGCATGGTGTTTGGCGGAAGTCTTATTATATTTTAGAAATGTATCGGTTAGGAATTCAACAATGTCCCCATTCTCTGCATGAAACATCACCGTCCCGCCGGCGCTTTTTACGCTGCGCAAAAGGTCTAAAATCTGACGGTCATCCAACTGCATTCCGGCCTCTTTATAAGCGGTAAAAGCCTTAAAACTGATGATACCGCGCTGAACGATTCCCGGAATTTCCTGCAAACGTTTCTCGTCTAAATCGGTAACATTGCAGTGAAAGGTATAATCCACGTGGGCTTTACCGGCCGCCCGTTTCATGCGCCGTTCTAAGCTGGAAAGCAGAGACTCACCCTTTTCCTGCACCGTAAAATCCATGACAGTGGTAATGCCGCCGTGCAGGGCGGCCAGCGTACCGGAATCAAAGTCATCGGCCGATTCGGTTCCGCGAATGGGAATTCCCATATGGGTGTGGGCGTCGATAAAACCCGGAAAGATGAGTTTCCCGGAAGCATCAATTATAGTATCGGCATCCGCTTCCATTTTATACTCAATTTTTTCAATTTTTTCACCATTGACCAAAATATCTGCTTTAAAGCGTTTGTGTGCATTGATGATTTCACCGTTTTTAATCAATATTTTATTCATAAGATGTTCCCTTTTATTCGGCACTGAAAAACATGATGCAATTTAAGCTAATTTTTGTTTTATTAAAAATCTGATTAAATTACCCTCTGCGAAGCCGCTTCTCTGCGAAGCCTTGCAGGATTCGTAGAAATGTAAACAATGAACCTTACGAAACTATTGAAATTTCGCAAGTAGCTTTCTGCGAAGCCTTGCAGGATTCGTAGAAATGTAAAATATAAACCTTACGAAACTTTTAAAGTTTCGCAAGGGAATAAGGAGGAATAATGCACCTGACTAAATTCTTTTTAATCCTGATTTTTTCATTTACCATGCTTACAGCACAAGATAAACTTCTTACCATGGAAGATGCTATCCTGGGCAGCCGTACACATTTGAAAATCGAAACCGTCAGCGCGCTTCAGTGGCTGGGAGAGACCGACAATTTTTGCTACGTCGATTCACTCGACGGCAGTTACGGTTTAATTTCTTCAGAGGCAGAAAGTCCGAAAAAAGAGATGCTGCTTTCACTGGATTCACTCAATCACGTTCTAAAAAGCCAGGGCAACTCAGAACTAAACCGTTTTCCTTCCATAAAATGGATGGGCAATGGCACCTTTCGATTTTCTAAAAAAAACACTATCTACACCTACCGGATTTCCACTGCCCGGCTTTCGATGATCAATCAAATTGATGAAAAAGCCCAAAATCAGGATATTCATAAAAAGACGCTGCGGACGGCTTTTGTCAAAGACAACAACCTGTTTATTGCATACAAAAAAAACCAGACCGTGCAAATTACACATGACTCAGAACCTGGAATATCGAATGGGAATAATACGGTACACCGTAATGAATTTGGCATTTATAAAGGAACTTTCTGGTCGCCGGAAGGAAACTATCTGGCCTACTATCATTTAGACCGCCGTATGGTCAGCGAATTTCCACTGGTGGATTTGAATACCCGCCCGGCAAAAGTACGTAAAATCCGCTACCCCATGACCGGGATGACAAGCGAACAGGTACAAATCGCTGTTTATGATTTGAATACCAGCTCAACCGTCTATCTGCAAACCGGGCAGCCTGCCGACCAGTATTTGCCGCACGTCACCTGGAGTCCCGATGAAAAATATATTTATGTCGTGCATTTAAACCGCGACCAAAATCATCTTAGACTGGTTCAATACGATGTCGCCTCCGGGCTGCCGGTTAAAACTTTGTTTGAAGAGAAGAATCCGCACTGGGTGGAACCGGAACACGGACCTATTTTCATTCCGGGTCAGGCCGATCGCTTCCTCTGGTTTTCCAAACGTGACGGATTTAATCAACTTTTTCTGTACAACACAAATGGCAAGCTAATCCGCAAGGTTACGAAAACCAACTGGGATGTAACAGCTCTACTTTCATTTGATAAAAACGGCAAGTATGCCTTTATCAGCGGAGCTTCTATCGATGGAATGGAACGTCATATCTACCGGGTTAAACTCCGTTCAGGCAAAATGGAAAAACTAACCACCGCTCCCGGAATCCATCGCGCCGTCTTCTCCAAATCCGGTACCTATTTTATCGATCGCTATAGCAGCCACACCATTCCACGCCGCATCGATATTATTAAAACCGGAAGCGGCAAAACCCGAACTTTACTGAAAGCCGCCAACCCCCTTGCAAAATACGACCTTGGTGAAATCCGGTTTCTAAAACTAAAAAACAAGAATGGTACAAAACTAAACGCCCGGATAATTCTGCCTATCCATTTTGACGCGTCAAAAAAATACCCGGTTGTCGTTTATCTTTACGGCGGCCCGCACGGACAAATGATTTCCGATAGCTGGATCAGCGGATGGCGGCTTTGGTTTCAGTATATGGCGGAGCACGGTTATATCGTTTTTACGCTGGATAACCGCGGCACCAACAACCGTGGCCTGGCCTTCGAGCAGGCTGTTCACCGTCAGTTAGGAACCCTTGAAGTGGAAGATCAGATGGTGGGAATTGACTATTTAAAATCGCTTTCCTATGTCGATACGACCCGAATCGGTATTCACGGTTGGAGCTATGGCGGGTTTATGACCATTTCGATGATGACCCGCAATCCGGGCGTTTTTAAGGCAGGCGTGGCCGGTGGACCGGTTATCGACTGGCGCTACTACGAAGTAATGTACGGTGA
Source organism: Calditrichaceae bacterium (assembly GCA_024763405.1). GTDB lineage: Bacteria > Calditrichota > Calditrichia > Calditrichales > Calditrichaceae > JANTFQ01. The sequence goes on along the minus strand of JANTFQ010000171.1, from coordinate 2,393 downwards.
ACGGTATATGGATACGCCGCAGTCTAATTATAAGGGATATGAAACAGCAGGTTTATTCAACTATGTTGATAATTTGGATGGCAGCCTGTTGATTATCCACGGGGCAGTGGATCCAACCGTCGTTTGGCAGAACAGTCTGCTCTATCTGCGTAAGGCGATAGATGCTGGCAAGCAATTGGACTATTTTGTCTATCCGGGTGATGAGCACAATATGCGTGGAAAAGACCGTCTGCATTTGTATCAGAAAATAACGGACTATTTTAAGCTGCATCTGTAAAACAAAATCCGGCAAGCCTAAAAAAAAGGGATGCAATTAGCATCCCTTTTTGAATTATTGAATCGTCTTCATTATTTCCAGCAAATATTCCCAGATATGCTGGGTAGACTCGATTCGTAACCGTTCATCCGGCGAATGTGCACCTTCAATATCCGGACCAAAAGAAATCATATCCATTCCATCATAGTGTTCACCGATAATGCCGCATTCCAACCCGGCATGAATCGCTTTGACTTCCGGTTCTTTACCATATTTATCCTGGTAAATCTTTTTACAGGCTGCCAGTAATTTGGAATCAGGATTCGGTTCCCAGGCAGGGTATCCATCGTTGTATTCCACATGGAAGCCGGCCAGTTCAGCTACAGCTTTAACTTTTTCGGCCGTATCGTCTACTGCGCTCGCCAAAGAAGAACGCTGTGAAGTAAGCAGTTCCACATGTTTTTCTTTTGTTTCGATAATAGCCAGATTTGTGGATGTTTCCACTAAACCTTCAATGGCATGGCTCATTGCCATTACACCATTTGGTATACCATACATTAAGCGAATCAGACGGGATGTAAAATCATCCGAGAACACACGCACAACCCGTCCTGTTTCTTTGAGGGAAATAAAAATGCCTTCTTCAATGAGTTTATATTCGTTCTTATAAATCTGTTCATATTCGCGGATAATTTCTTTAGCGGTAATTAATTGATCCGGCATAATCTGGATAGAAGCTACCGCTTCACGGGGGATGGCGTTATGTTTGCTGCCGGCGTTCACCGCCACCATGCGCATATTTACTTTACAGGAAATCGCTTTCAACAAACGGCCCAGCAGGATAATTGCGTTACCGTAACCTTCATGAATATTCAAACCGGAATGACCGCCGCGTAAGCCACCGACCGTTAAATTATAGGTAATGTAATCATTGGATGCTTTTTGCCATTCAATTTTATCGGAAAGCAGCGTATTCAATCCCCCGGCACAGCCAATGTACAAGGCGCCCTCTTCTTCGGAATCGATGTTTAGTAAAATGCGGCCGTTAACGAAACCTTTTTCCAGGGCATTGGCGCCGGTAAGTCCCGTTTCTTCATCCACTGTAAATAAAAATTCCAGCGGCGGATGCACCAGGTCTTTTGCTTCCATTACGGCCATTCCTATGGCTACCGCTATCCCGTTATCGGCCCCGAGGGTCGTTCCTTCAGCCGTGACCCAGCCGTCTTCCACTTTCATTTTAATGGGGTCTGTCGAAAAATCATGTTCGGTATCATTGTTTTTTTCGCAAACCATATCGAGATGGCCCTGGATAACCAGCGCCGGGCGATCTTCCATTCCCTTTGTGGCCGGTTTTGAAATCAACAAGTTCCCTACTTTATCTGATTTCCAGGTCAATCCGCAATTTTCCGCAAAATCGGTAACAAACTTCGATACCTTCTCTTCATGTTTGGAACAGCGCGGAATCTGATTTAATGCATAAAAGTTCTTCCATACATTTTTAGGCTCTAATGCCTCTATCATTTCTTTCACATTGCCTCCTTCTATCTATTTCTTCTATTATCTTTAATAAACTAGTAAAAATTTGACGCTCTGGTCATAGGATCGCTTCGTGATTAGAGTTGTGTCGTATTTACAAGATGTGTAAGATACGGAAAATTTGTCCAAAAAGGAAGAAGTATTTTGTTTTACAAAACCTAACCATTAGTTTATTATTAATTTACCACCCTACAATCACCCCTATTTTTTTAATAAAGATTCAAATACGGCAATATTGTTCAATTTTTCATGATTAATTTCACCTTTGTAAAATTCCGTCGACCTGAATAGGAAGAGAAAAAAAGGGGAAACTATGATTAGTGGCGTAAATAGTAATGGAATGCAAACGGCCTTACAGGGCTTAAACGCATCTATGCAGAATTTGAACAAACAGGCGGGACGGGTGGCGGAAGGCAATCCCGATGCTGAGAAAATAACCAAGCTGATGCTGGCCCAACAGAATGCAAAAATTCAGGCAGAAAACGTAAAAACAATGGTAGAAACCAGCAATCAAATTTTAGATATCTTAGTTTAAAAATAAAATCTGTGAAGCATATTTGGAGTCGTAGTGTCTCGTTCCAAAATCTTTACGAAGCTATTT
>JANTFQ010000170.1 GCA_024763405.1 Calditrichaceae bacterium | reverse complement strand
AATTTCGAAGAAATAAACGAGAAATCTTAGAAACTGCAACACCCTCCCAAAAAAAGGAGGGGATTTAGGGGCTGGTTCTCCGGTATACCTATTTTAAATCCCGGATATCTTCTTCGTTAAAATTCATTCTAGCCGCGTTCTTTCATTTCATTCTGCGGTAAAGATTCTCTTTTGCGTTTCAGAAAGAGCTGAATCAGCGATAGTAAAATGGTTAAATAAATAATCCCGGCCGAAACCGAAGCGATGGTAATATCCCGGTAGTAGGATTCCGGTTCGAAGCGCAGATCAATTTTATGCGGCCCTTCGGGAACCACGATACTCTGCACCGCGTGATCCGTTTTATAGATATGTTTCACAGGCGTATCATCAATATAGATTTTCCAGCCCGGCGGATAATAGACTTCCGAAATCACAAACAACGCCTTTTTATCGGTATAAACCTCAAACTGCTCGTGATTGGGTGTAAACGCCGTCACCCGGCTAAAACTGCTGTCCGGCGCCTGCGGAGCATCGGGAACGGCTTCTTCCAGAACGGCCGTTTTAGCCGGATCAAAAGCGGCGCTGTTAATCAGGCGCAGCCGTTTAAATTCATCCTTCTCTACCTTGTAGTTGTCCACAAAAAAACCGCGGGGCAAATGGCCGTTAAAACGGTAGGTGAATAAATTCTGGCGCGGATCACTGTTCACAAGGGTGAGTTCAGGACTCTGTACACGGCTTTGCAGGATCACATATTTTACATTTAAAATTTTCAGCACATTCCAGTTGATGGGCAAAGCGCGGTCGGGACCGTTGTAAATGTTTTTTTCCACCAGCTCCTCGATGGTGTACATTTTAATCGGCGTGTACCCGCCAATGGATTGATGCGAATAGGCCCAGCGGTTATCACCAAATAATTTACCCGCGGGGAAGATGCGGAATTTTTCCGTATCGCCTTTTAAGAATTTATCGGTGGGCGTTTCCGCAAAATATTGCCGTTTAACCGTTTTCAGATTTGTATATTTTTTACTCTGCCTGCTTTGGATATTGACCAAATCCACAACGGAAACCAGAATCAGCGCCGCAGCAAGCACATTAAAATTGATTTTCTTCATCAGATAGGCTGTCATTAAACCAACCCCGGCGGCCAGCAAAACAAAGTAACGGATCATATCGCCCGTAAAATATTCTTTACGGATGGTTTTAATGATTTCCAGCATCTGTCCCTGGTAGGGTTCTCCCGAAGGTTTTACGAAAGACATCGTCTGCCCGGCGATGAACAGAAAAATGCCAAGTACAAAAAATCCACCGGCGATATAAAGAAGATTCTTATATTCGCTCAGTTTTTTGGTTTCATTTTTTATCTGACTCAGATAGTGCAAACCGAATCCGGCAAAAATAGCCGCGATAAACGAGGTAACGGTCACGCTCATCATCGGCGCGCGGAATTTATTAAAGAACGGGACATAGTCGTAAAACAGACTGTAAAACCAGAGCATGTGCCGGCCGAAAGAGAGCAGAATTAAGAATCCGGCAAAAAGCGCCAGACTGTAAATCATACGCTCCCTGCGGTAAAAATACAGACCGATGATGGCCAGGAGTAGGGTGAGTACCCCCATATATTCGTAGCTTTGCGTAAAGGGCATATATCCCCAGTAACCCGAAACCGGCTGCCCTTTGGCCCGCGGGACGGCGCTGCCCTGGTATTTTTCATTGGACATTCCGCCGTAAAACCGCGGTACCAGCCAGACTGCTGTTTCCGTCGGATCGGTGGACCATTGTGTGGCATATTCAATGGAAACACCATTGGCCTTTGCGGCTTTTTTCGCCTTCTGGTTTTGCGCATTTACATCGATGGTTGTCTTACCCCGTTTCGAAAACGGCAGGTACTCTTTGGCTAAAAATAACGGCTGTGCCGACATCGTAAGCGCTAATATTACAGCGGCCACCAGCATCAGTGTGGATTTGGAAAAACGCTTATAATTTTTATCAATTAAATCCCGGATAAAAGGAGTAACGCCGACGGCAAAAATCAGCAGGGCTGTATAAAAAACGATCTGATAGTGCTGGGTGCGGATCTGAACGCCAAAGGCCAGGCTGAACAGCGCCGCCGAAAGCAGGTTACGCTTCTCCAAAAAATAATGAAAGGCGTAAAAAACCCAGGGCAGCGTCATAATGGCCGTAAATTTCGAAAAATGCCCTTCGATGTACAACGATTTATAGTGGGGCATCAGTACGAAAAGCAGGGCCGCAAAAAAGGCAACCGGCGGCGATAATTTAAAGCGGCGCATTAGCAGATAAAAACCGAGCGCAGCTAAAAAATAGTAAAGAAATATGCGGTTAATCACCCGGCTTAGCCAGCGAATGACCGTATCGGCAGAAAAGACAACGGCCGGCAGACGATGGTAAACCGGCATTCCGGCAAATACATTGGGATTCCACAAGGCACGTTCGCCGGTCTGTTTATGATATTGGGTAATTTGATTGCTGGCACCGATAGAACCGACCACATCCACCCCCTGTGGAGAGAGTCCGTCTAATACAAACGGCTTAAGCAAAAAGATCAGAAGAATGGCGAGCAGGCCCATAAAAATAAAACCCTGCACGTTTTCGCTTAAACGAAAGCCTGCCCGTTTTTTGGGCGACGCCGGCGCCGTGGTATTTTTAACTTTTTTTACTTTCTTAGCCATAGCGTCTCCTTCTAATTTTTTTGCTCCAGGCCAAATACAACCCGCCGGATAAAATTATGGATAAATCCCAGCCCGTACCCAAAAACCTGTGCCGGAATCACAAAGGGCAGCAGCAGGGCCGGCCGGATTTCCTTATATTTGAAATAACAATCTGCCATCGAAAAAAGAAGAATCAGAATTCCCAGTACCAGTCCACCGCCCAGCAACCAGCGCAGCGGTTCCCAGAAAAGCGCTCCAAACAGAACCAGCAAAGCCGCAAACGTTGCCACGGCCGGAATGGTGTGCAGCGGTTCCAGCATCGCTTTATCTATTTTGTAGAGAAAAATACGGGCCGAACCCATTTTGTAGACCTGGGAATAAAATTTTTTCAGATTGGTGCGCCGTTTGTGATATAAAAAGGCCTGCTCGATAAAAATCACCTTTGCCCCGGAATTAATGATGCGGTGGCTGAATTCAATATCCTCGCCGTAAAAACGGGGATGAAAGCCGCCAATTTTTTCCCACAGAGCGCGGCTCAATCCCATATTGAAAGAACGGGGATAATACTTGGCCAGCTTTTTCCCTTTTTTGCCACGCAGCCCGCCGGTGGTAATAAACGAGGTCATCGAATAGTTGATGGCTTTCAGCAGCGGCGGAAAACTTTTTAAAAAGGTATCGGGTCCGCCGAAGGAATCGGCTTGTTCACGTTCTAAATCCTGCGCGATATGCCGCAGCCAGTCTGTGGGAAGTAAAACATCGGAATCGATAAAGATGAAAAAATCACCGTCCGCTTTTTCCATTCCTAAATTCCGGGCGGCGCCGGGACCTTTTTTCTGCTGGGTAAAATAGCGCAGGGTGAATTTATTTTTCTGCTGTGTTTCCGCAATTAACTGCGGCGTGGAATCGGTCGATCCGTCATCCGCCACCACAACCTCAAAGCGTTCCGTTGGGAAGTTCAGAGTTTCGAAAGTGGCAAACAATTCCAGCAGCTCGTCGGCCCGGTTATAGGTGGGAATGATGATCGAAAAGAGAGCGTAGTCGTTTTTTTTCATATTTCCTAAGCGTTCTTAATCCACTTCCTGTTTAATGGCAAATTTTATGGAATGGTCCCGGGTACTGGTAATCATTTCACCTATCAGGCCCAGCGAAAATGACTGCCCGCCCACGATGACCATCAAGACGCCTAAAAAGAGCATCGGCCGGTGGCCGATGGGAATACCCTGAAACCAGAGGACGGAAAGATAGGTTAAAATGGCGATTCCGGTTATTCCGAATATCAAACCAAAAAAACCGAACAGGTGCAGCGGTTTCTGGCGATAGCGCGTAATAAACAAAACGGTAAGCAGATCGAAAAAGCCGCTGAAGATGCGCCGAATGCCGAATTTCGAAACGCCGTATTTTCGGGCGTGGTGTTTCACTACAATTTCGCCCACTTTAAACCCCTGCCAATGGGCCAGCACCGGCAGATAGCGGTGCAGTTCCCCATAAACGGGAATGGCCTTGATGACGTCTTTGCGGTAAGCTTTTAAACCACAGTTAAAATCGTGGATTTTAATTCCGGTCAGTTTGCGGGTCGTGAAATTAAATAATTTAGATGGAATGGTTTTCCCGATGGGATCGTGGCGTTCTTTTTTCCAGCCGGATACAAGGTCGAAACCTTCATTCAACTTGCTAACCAGATTGGGAATCTCAGCCGGATCGTCCTGCAAATCGGCATCCATCGTAATCACAATATCCCCGTCCGCTTTTTTAAATCCTTCCGAAAGAGCGGCGCTTTTACCAAAATTTTTCCGGAACTGAATAATGCGAATGAGCGGATATTTTTCTTTTAGCTGCATCAAAACATCAAATGAGGCGTCCGTGCTGCCGTCGTCAATAAAGATAATTTCACATTCTTTATCCAGCGCGTCAAACTGCTCCATAAGTCTTGCCGTTAATTCGGGAAGCGAGATTTCCTCGTTCAATAACGGAATTACAACCGATACATCCATAGCCTGCCTGCTGTTTTAGTTTTCTAATGAAAGGTCAATTTGTTTTGCGCTATCCAGAATTTTGATGGAGAAGCGATCTTTTTCAAGCGTTTTATTGAGTTCCAAACTGGTAAAATAGATCGAAAATCCCTGTTTTTCCTCGGGACGTACAAAATTTATCAGGTGCGGAAACAGCACACCGTTTACCGCTTTAAAACGGCTGTATTCTTTATAATACAAAAGCTGCTTTCCGTCATAATATTCAATTTTCTTTAAATGTAAATGCTGTTTATCAAACCAGAGGTGGTAACTGAGGGTGCCGTTTACGGTTTCGATATAATAGGCGTCGCTCCGGGTTTCAAATTTTTCTTTTTTCAGAATGCCAAAACGGTCCTGGGCGGCAAACACACTTTGAAGCTGCGTCAGGGTCAGCGGGAATTGCATAAAATTGGTATCTTCAAATTCCTGCCGGGTGCCGGTCATAAACTGATTCATCACCTGGTTGTAAAAAACAAAACGGCTACCGGCGATAAAAACCTTACCCGCGCGGATGCCCATTGGCCCGGTTAAGGTAATCAGCAGGGAGTCACTGCCCTCCATTAAAATATCGGCTGAAAAATTACCGGAGTAGTCCGGCGTGTCCAGTGTAAGACGGGCGCTGCCGTCCAGACTGCGGACAGACTCCTGCCAGATTTCATTTTGCCGAAGCAATTCACGATAGGATATTTCGGCGGTATTTGGGCGAACCAGTTTTGTGGTGGTGGTACAGGCGCTGAAAGCGAGTACGAATAAAATTAAGATTAATCCAAAGCGCATTATTTATTCATTTCTATTTTTTTTAAAAGTTCCGAGTTTGTTTGATCCAGTTCAAGCGCCTGCTGCCAGTATTTTTGCGCCTGCTCCCTGTTTTTCATAGCTGCGTACACATCACCGAGATGCTCCAGAACAACCGCAGAATC
>JANTFQ010000169.1 GCA_024763405.1 Calditrichaceae bacterium | reverse complement strand
TGGAAAAGGCAAAATAGACGGTTCCCGGAGAAGAGTCTTCTTCGTCCACTCCCTGCAGAATCTGAAATTTGTAAATGATAAAATTAAGAACAATAAAAGTGGCAAACGGAATGATGCCCAGATACCAGGTATCAAAAAAATACAATATTCCCCAAACCCACATTCCGGCGCCGATATGCACCAACTTCCGGGTCACAAACTGTTTCCAGTGAAACTTGCGCACTAAAATTTCGGAGAGCACTAACAGACCGCTCGCATACACATAAGATAGAATTAAACCAAGAACATCGTTGCTCATAAAATATCCTCTAATTTGTGTCTACTTTTTTAGAACGCAAAGTTCGCAAAGATTCGCCGGGAAAAACTAACCCATTTCTCTACCATTGATGCATTCTTTAAATCGCGCTCTTTGCGGCTGTATTTAGATTCCATTTTTAGCTAAAACAGACAACTGCCGTTTATTATTTAAGAGCGAATTGAAATAAAAGAGCATAAAATCAGCAGGAATTGAATGTTTCAGCTGTAGGCTATTTTTCTTTGAATTCAGTGCTCGCCGCGGTTAATTTTTTTTTGCGGCATTCAGAAAAACGGGAATAGGACCGTACTATATTTTAATTTCCCCAAATTCTTTCAGTTTATTCACGACCAGACTCTGAATTTCATCTAACCGTTTCTGTGTCCGCGCTTCAAAGCGCAGCACCAGCACCGGCTGCGTATTGGAAGCCCGTACCAGGCCCCAGCCGTCACCAAACAGAATGCGCACACCGTCCACATCCACCACATCATAATTTTCAGAAAAACACTGTTTTGCTTTCTCGGCGATTTCGAACTTTACTTCATCGGAAGCCGCTTCGGCCCGGATTTCCGGCGTTGAAAAATAGTTCGGTACATCGGCCAATAATTCTGAAACTTTTTTATTTGATTTTGACACCAGTTCGGTTAAACGAGCCGAGGCATAAATGGCGTCATCGAAGCCAAAGAAGCGGTCTGCAAAAAACAGGTGCCCGCTCATTTCCCCGGCAAAGGGAGAGCCCACTTCCTTCATTTTCTTTTTTAGATTCGAATGCCCCGTGCGCCACATAATCGGCTCGCCCCCGGCTTTTTCAATCATTTCGGGCAGGGCCTGCGAACACTTCACTTCAAATATAATGGGCTTACCGGGATTGGATTTCAATATATCCCGACTGAAAATAATCATCAGCTTATCGCCCCAGATAATGTCGCCATTTTCATCCACTACCCCAATACGGTCGCCGTCTCCATCGTAACCCACACCAAAATCCGCCCCGCTCTCACGGACAGTTTTAATCAATTCCTGAATATTAGCCACGACGGTGGGGTCCGGATGATGATTCGGAAAATGCCCGTCCGGCGTATCAAACAGATCGATGGTTTCCACCCCCATCTCCTTGAACAAACGGTGCGCCACCAGCGAGGCAGCGCCATTTCCGGAATCCAGAACAACCTTTAGCGGACGTTCGATTTTGATATTTTTCTTGATATAATCCATATACGCATCATTTACTTCGATCTTTTCGTAACTACCGGCACCGGATTCAAACGCACTTTTTTCAATGATTTGATAAATATCCTGAATCATCGGTCCGAAGACAGGCGCATTATTCATCGTAATTTTAAATCCGTTATAATCCGGCGGATTATGAGAACCCGTAATCATCACCCCGCTTTCCACATCCTCGAGATAATGCATACTGAAATATTGAACCGGAGTCGGCACCGGCCCTAAATCCACAACATTGACTCCCGTTTCTCTAAGACCTTTTATCAACAGCGTACGAAAACGCTCAGTCGATAAACGAATATCACCGCCTACCGAAACTTTAGTCACATTATGCCGCAGCATATAGGTTCCAACACCAAGACCCAATTGATGCACCACATCGTCGGTTAAATCCTTATCTACCACACCGCGTATATCGTACTCTCTAAAGATGTAGGGATTTATCATGGAGAAACTCCTCGAATCAAATGTATTTATTAAATAAAGTCTATCAGATTACGGAAAAGATTATTAACAGATTATAATTTAATTGGTTCGCTAATGAAAACCAAATCGGTAAAAAGTGCGCAAGGTCAATGTAGAAAATGTGCGGCTTCCCTATTTTGCATAAAATCAATGAAATCTGAAATTTTTATCGACTGCTTATAGTTATTGTTTTTAAATAATTTGTTGACTTTTAATTTCCTTTTTTTAAACTTTTACGTAAACAATAACGAGGATATAATATATGCAGGACAGAGTGTTAAAAGCACTGGATTCAGTTCGACCCGGGTTGCAGGCTGACGGGGGCGATTTAGAGTTCATTCGCATAGACGATAACAATGTCGTCTTTATCCGATTAGTCGGCGCTTGCGGTGGCTGCCCTATGTCCACCATCACGCTTAAGGCCGGCATTGAGAGGATCTTAAAAATGCAGGTTCCCGAAGTAACGGCGGTAGAAGCGGTTTAAAACAGGCAGGTTAATGTGATTAAGGTTAACGTAAACGGAATATTTATTACTCAGTCTCAGGCCAGCGGCATTCTGTTAAAAGAACAGAATGGAAACCGCGCTCTGCCTATTGTAATTGGGGAGTATGAGGCACAATCCATTGCTATGGCACTGGAAAACATCAAACCGCCGCGTCCGATTACACATGATCTAACCGTCAATATGCTAAGAACCCTAAACATTAGTCTGGAAAGCATTCTCATAACCGAATTAAAAGACAGTACCTTTTATGCCCTGCTGCGCCTGGTAAAAGATTCGGAAATTATAGAAGTCGATTCCCGTCCCAGTGACGCCATTGCCATTGCTGTTCGTCTTGGATCTTCTATTTATGTAAATGATGAGGTGATGGAAGAAGCCTCCTATGTTCCCGACGAAGCGCAAGAAGAAAAAATTGAATCCGGAATAGCCGATATTGAAGATTTGAAGAAAAGTTTGCAGAAAGCAGTTGATGCGGAAGATTATGAAAAAGCGGCCCGCATCCGCGATCAGATAAAACGATTAGAATCTGGTTCCCGGCTCGTTTGAATCACTATTTCGAACCCGTGCTTATCTGACTATGCTGAAAATTGAGAACAATCTTGATAAAAATTAAATTTAGTTTTTCTGTTTTAAAGTAAATTAAAATATATCCGATATATGAAAAATGTTTTTTTTATAGCAAAATCCAAAGATTGCAAACGGCTTTTTAATTCTGTTTGAATAACTTTGTCCTAACTAACAAAGGATCCGTTTATGAGTGATTTTCAATTCCTGGCAAAATTGTATGGTGTACGCGGAAGTTATCCCATAACTCCTGAAGATGGAACTAAGATAGGTGGAAACACAACATGTTTTATGGTACGTTCCCCGGAGCATGTGGTCATATTTGATGCCGGAAGCGGAATTATCCGGCTTGGACAAGAATTAATACCGGAAATTATCGAGCATAATAAAAAAAATAACAAACCTTTTCATATCACCATAATTTTTACCCATACCCATTCGGATCATCTGATCGGGTTTCCTTTTTTCACGCCCATTTATATGCCCAATGTGCATATTCATTTTTTTGGCCCGGCAACTTTAGGAATGGATTTTAAAGAAATCCTGTCCATGCAGGTACTGCCCCAGTTTTTTCCGGTAAGTATGGATGAATTCCGCTGCGGAAAATCTTTTCATAATATCAACGAAAATATGTTCATCTATTTCAATTCCGGCGAGCCGGTCCCTCAGGTTGGTTATCTGAATGAGACAGAAGCTGCATTCAGTTCATTTTCAATTTATCCCATGAAATACTACCTGCATCCGAAAGACGGCAGTTATATTTACCGCGTTGAGAAAGATGATAAAAAACTGGTTTTTGCAACCGATGTGGAAGAATGTGTCGGCGGAGATCAACGCCTGATTAATTTCAGTAAGGAAGCTGACATTCTCATTCACGATGCCCAATATACCGACGATCAGTATAAACAATTTGCCGGATACGGCCACAGCAGCCTGTCCATGGCCTGCGACGCAGCCAAACAGGCCAATGTAAAAAAGCTGGTTCTGTTTCATCATAATCCGGGTAATTCGGATAGTCTTTTAAGAGAGATGGAAAAAACCGCACAGGGGCTGTTCCCCAACACGGAACTGGGAACTGAAAAATGGGAGTGGAAATTATAAATCCCGGCGGGTTTGAATGGCACGGCCGATAGTAGCCGTATCTAAAAATTCAAGATGCGAACCCAACGGCACCCCGCTGGCAATCCGTGTAATACGCACATTACTATCTTTCAGCATGCGCGAAATATAAATCATCGTCGCTTCACCTTCGGTACTGGGATTAATTGCTAACAGGACTTCCCTCACCCCATTTGCCTGCACACGTTCCGCAAGTTCCTTAAGATGCAGATCATCCGGCATCGTACCCGATAAGGGTGAAATCACACCTCCCAGCACATGATAAAGTCCTCTGAATTCATGCGAATCCTCAATAGCCATTACATCCACCACATCTTCCACAACACACAGCAGGCCCCCATCACGACGCCGATCTGCGCAGACAGAGCAAAGTTCATGTTCCGAGATATTAAAGCACTGTGCGCAAAGGCGGGTATTTTCCTTTACAGAAAGCAGAGCGTCCGCCAATTCGGAAACATAATCGGGATCGCTTTTTAAAATAAACAGCGCTAAGCGCTGGGCCGTTTTATAACCAATTCCGGGGAGCTTGGAAAAATCATTAATCAGCTTATCAAGAACGGGAAGTCCGGACGTACGCATTTTACATTCCCGGCATCTTAAAACCATCCGGCAGGTTCAATCCATTCATCATACCGCCGGTTACCCCCTGCATTTCTTCATTAGCCCGATCCTGCGCTTTTTGAATGGTCTGATTAACCGCGGCGACAATCAGGTCTTCCAGCATCTCTTTATCTTCGGCGTCGATTACTTCCGGTTCAATGGAGATGGACTGCACTTCCAGTTTACAATTGGCGGTTACCTTTACCATTCCCCCGCCCGAGGTGCCTTCCACCGAAATGAGGGCCAACTTTTCCTGAGCCGCCTTCATTTCTTCCTGCATTTTCTGAGCCTGTTTCATTAAATTTTTCATATCAAACATAATGCTTCCCCGTTTTCTTTAAAAATTTCTTCGACCTAATCAGTGTGTTCTAACTTAGTTCCAAATCAAAATCATCAATAAATTTAGAAATGACTTCCCCGCCATCACGTCGGATTTTCTGTAAAATTTCCGCTCTGCTTTGCTGTGACTCCTTTGCCTGATCTTTCTTAATCTGCTCGGCTTCCTTTACTTCGTATTTTAATTCCAACCGGACAATACAATCAAATTCCTGTTCGATTTCCTGCACAATCAATCCCTTACTGTCCTCGAGCAAACCCTTCTGAAAGGCATTAAGCGTGCCCACATCTATCTGAACCGTGGCCTCTGATAACAGATAAATTTCAGCCTTTTCCAGGAATGGCGCGATGGAAGATTTCTGAACGCTTATCTGATTTACAATTTTTGACCAGGCGTCCGTAAGATTCTTCTGAGTTAAACCGGAATCGCTGGTTGTTTCAGTGGGATAAGAAATCGTCGGTTTTTCTTCTACGACTGGGTTAGGGGCTTTTT
>JANTFQ010000168.1 GCA_024763405.1 Calditrichaceae bacterium | reverse complement strand
CGAATGGTTGTAGCCGGGTTAAATGGGTTCGGATAGTTACCAACCAGACGAGAGCTGCGGATAACCGCAACATCATCATTAATATCGTCTATCGTACCTAAGTCAAAATCCCAGCTTGAATAAAAAATAGGATTAATTGAACCGAACTGGCTATGGATGGTCATCGTCGGATTAGAATCCTCGATGTTTTCAATATGATTAAGGCCATATCCACCATCGCCGCCTTCATTATCGCCGCCACGGATACCAAATTTAAATTCCTGTCCAATAACATCATTACTGTCAGGATCTGAATAGAATTGACGCTGGCGGGTCCAGATGGTATCACCTGCTGTTAAATCGCCATTTGTACCATCATCCCACATCCGTTTGTAATCGAGGGTCATCAGATGCGCGCCCCAATCACCATTGCCTGTTGGGTTGCCCCAACCATACTGAGTGGCCGGACCATTCATTGCAACACCCCAAACCTGAACGCTGTCGGCTTCGGTTACATCAAGATCACCTTGGATATCATCGATAATAGTACCCGGGTTCAGGAGCAATTGATAGTAAGCCGGACGTAAATCCACCTCAAATGTTACCAGAACATCCTGGCTGATAAGGTCGGTATTGCGATACCGTAACTGACGATGCGGATCGGTATTGCTCTCCACATTATCCATTGCCTGTACCACTTCACCTTCACCAACTGTTGCCGGTAATGTTAGGATTCGGTTATTCTGCTTGCTGTCAAAATCATAATAGATTTCTTCGAAGCGTTCACCACGTTTAATTTTAAAGTATTTGTATTCTAAGGTTGTACCAAGCTGAACGCGTTCAACGGATACTTTTTTAGCATAATAATTTGCCGGAGCAATCTGCTGAACCAGGGTATCTGCAGCAAGAATAGAAGATCCGTTGTATCCCCATTCAACAACCATGGTATCACCAACGGTAAATCCATTTTCGGTGATGGCACGATTGAGATCTGCTGTAAACATAACATCAATGGTATCTTCACCTGCAGCGACAACCGGCGGTACATCATTCCACCATTTCCATGCGATGGTCGTATCCTGATTAACGGCTACACCACGGTTTTCGTTATCCGGGAACATGCCGTGTCCACGTACATTTTCGCTATTGTCCCAGGAACCTGTTGTGTACCGATACATCGTACCAGGCATAGCGGAAGCGAGTTTTAAATGATAATGCCAATAATCACTATCACCTTCGCGGGTTAACGCATATTTATCCGGAACCCACATATTGTCCGAACCATCCTGATTCGGGAAAGCGCCAACGATATAAACCTTATCGGTTGCGGGATTGAACAGATCATTTGAAGCCATATTTACACGGAAAAAGACATCAATACTATCGGATGGAACGTATGGAGGACCATCAGCATGTCCCACATAATCAAGCGGTAAAACGGTATCTTCTGTTGGTACAACCAAAGTACGGTTATCTAAATATTCTGCTCCGGGCAGGTCGTTTTCCCAGGCATTTATTTCCGTACCATCAAGATTTACGATATTGCCACCGTATTTATAATACACCGTTGTACCAACATCTTCAGGCGCAAATGTCCATTCAATTGACCAGTAATCACCACCATCGTTAATCATTGGATTTGCGTTTGGAGTCCAACCCTGAAGGCTTCCACGAAGATCAACGGTTCCGGTAGAATCCAGGCCAAAAATACGGGATACATTGGCACGGAAAGTTACCTTAACCGGACCCTGAGGTGTACCTGGATGGGCACCAAGATAATCAAAGGTATCCTTATCATAAACTATCCATTCAGAATCATCTGTATTCGTTCCGGCAGAAATCGCCCAATCTGTCTGACCAGATTGAACCGATTCTTTACGGACAAGCGTATGGTCTTTGGTTGCGTCAGCCACACCGGCTACAGCCCAGCCGCTACCTGGATCTTCAAGATTATATAATCCAATAATATCAATTATTGTTGTATCTGTACCGTTTACATAACATAATGCCCGAACATCGTCTCCATTAAAAGATGTAATATAAGCACCAGCACCGTAAGCATATGCAGAATCAGTCACTGCTAAAATAGCGGCGTCCGCCTCGGCATGGGCTGCAACAAATACATCACCAGGCTTAAGACTAGCACCCACTGGGAAATTATAAACACCACTCCAGGCATTTCCATTATAGTTAGTCCGTATAATATAATTGTCAAGAGCAATAGCTGCATCGGTCGGGTTATAGATTTCGAGGGCTTTATTATTGCTGCCACCTTCAATATATTCCGAAAAGAATATATTCTGGCCGTCATCAAACATTACATTGTCGACCCACACTTTATTTGCGAGTAACGTATTGGAACCTTCGATTCGGATGTAACCATCTGTAGCTACTGCTGTTCCTGTAATCGTAACGGTGGTAAATGTTGTGGAACCATTTACATACACTGTGTCCGGCATATCGTCGATACCATTAACCGTAACAAAAATAGGATATGTTGCCTGATCATCCCAATTTTCAGTTTTAATTTGCAGCGTCATTGAAAAGGTTTGTCCTACAACAGCACTGACAGGCCGTTTATCCAGAAAAGCATAGCCGCCGTCACCTAATTCTAAGGCGCCGCTTCCATTGACTCCACCTGTGGAATTCCAGGTTTCTGTTGTATATACATTTCCTTCATCATAATGACTCCAGTTTGCGATATCCGAGTCATCTTCAAAGGTGATATTTAAATCACCTGCAAATGCCAGGCTGCTAAAAACAACCAGCATCAAGCTTACCAAAAAAACGGTAAATTTGTTCATAAAAAACCTCCATTAAATTAAGTTTTAGTAGAAAAAACAGAAACATGTTTTTGCCCTTTTACACCTCTCTTTCTTGTTTAAAATTAAGTTTGAAATAATAACTAATATCGTAACTTTTAATGCCCAATCTTTAAAAACTTACACCAAAACCCATGCTGTGAATATTATCGATAATTCCGAATTCCATAAAGCTATAGTCAACCTGAATCTGAGACAAGCCCGGAACAAAATATTTTACGCCCAATCCAAAGCTCCAGCCTTCCTGAGTGTGTTTACGCATCATGGACTGATAACCGCCACGCAGAAAAATTAAATCTTTAAAGGCGTACTCCGCGCCAAGATTCATAATGGTTGTATTATCTCCCGGAACCACTGCGTCTGCAGAAATGCTGATGACATTATTCACCGTTTGGAGCGCTTCCATCGAAACACCAACCCGGAAGAATAAGGGAATGGGCCATTCGGCTGTATTTAATTTTGAGGTGATTGTACCGTTATTGCCAAAATGATCCGGATCCTGATCGTAGGTATGCAATAAGTCTTTTCCGTCCATTTGCATCTTACCACCAAAATTTGTGATACTCATTCCCAGGCGCATCCCATTCAAACGGGTGATATAGAGTAATCCGATATCAACCGCATAGCCGGTCGCGGATTCATTAAAAATTCGTTGCTGAATCATTTTCAGTGAACCGCCAATTGAAAAACGGTCTGTTAAGTTACGGGCAAAGCTGACCGTTGTAAATAGATCCGAAGCACTCCAGCGTTCCCCGGTTCCCTGCTGCTCATCAACGGTCGTTCGGTCTTCTTCTCCATAATCAAGATAGGCAATTTGCAAGCCCAGCGTTCCCAGAGTGCTAAGGTCAACCAATACACCCATCCAATTATAACGCGTATCCAAAAACCAATTTGTATTCGAAATATAGAGCTGCGATTTTCCGGCTCTCGAAATAGCTCCCGGGTTCCAATACAGGGCCGTTGCATCCCGGCCATACGAAACATACGAACCGCCCATTGCCTGCCCCATTGGGCCAATACTGATGCCCAAAAACGGAGCGGCGCTGGTTCCATATTTAGCCTGTGCCCGCAGCTGATTTTGAGAAAGAAAAATAGTCACTAAAAGAACGAATATATAAATCGCCTGTTTTTTCATCTTTTCACCTATACACTTATTTAATTACCGCGAGCTTACCTTTTTTAGTCCCGACTTCCGATTCGATCACATAAAAATAAACACCATACGCAATATTTAAATTTTCATTGGTTTTCAAATCCCAAATTACGGTTCCGTTAAACTGACTTCCATCATTTTTTAACGTGGCAATTTCATCACCCCGCACCGTAAAAATATGAATTCTGGCATCTTGTGGAATATTTGTAAAATAAATTCTACGCTCTCCTCTGCCGGAAGTGATACTGGGTGGAAGCGCAGGCTCAAAGCGATGCGATACGATGTATGGATTGGGGAAAACATTGATATTACTTAAATCTTCCTTTGCCAGACCACGGTCGATTGTAGGTACTTCCGTCTGAAACGCAAATTTATCAAATTTATTAAACGGAAATTTGGCATTTAGTTTAAGAATATCGCCTTCTTTAAAAACATATTTATAATCCGGATCGTCTGAGGCAATTTGTAATTGCCAGGTATATACATTAAAATCACCGCTTAAGCCTTTTTCAAAAAACCAAACCGGTTCGAGGGCAGAAAGAGTTGAATCGCCGTTTGTATCTAAATGCACATAATCGATCTGGTAGTTTCCGGTTAAATTATAAATTGTAAATTTCCGTGCCGTTGGCGGAATTAAAGGGGTGTTAAAAAAATTCGAGGAAGAATCAACCACTGTATCCGAAAAACGTACCTCGTAATTCGAAGGGAAGAAAATGGGTTTATATACCGTCCCCGTGTTTGGATCCTGCACAGGGGAAAACGCAGTGGAATAAGAATATTTAATATTGCTATTATTAAATCCGGACCCGGTTGTATCTTTTTCCGTTTGCCAGACATTCTCGAACTGCAGGACCAGTCCATCAAAAAAATCCGATTCCGAAAAATTATTTATGTAAGGCGACCCTTTAATGAGCTTACTAAAATACACCGGATAGTATTGATAGCTGACCTGGTAAAAATCCACAGGGAGATCACCCGTAGCTTTTGCCCGAAGGGCGCCCGTTTTAAGATCAACAATGTAAAGCGCTGAATCGACGACTTCACCGTTTCCCCTTTGCAGCATAACACTTCCTTCAACCAGGTTTTTATGCCCAAGTGCCACAAAATTTGTATCATCCGGTTCCCAATCTTCCTGGAATTTATACAAATCTTTTACACTATAGTGGGTGGTAATAGACTCTAACTCTTTAATATCTTTATAGTCTAAATTTGGTTCACCCGGTGTTGGTATTCCATCGCCTTCGCCCAGGTCCCCCGTTCCGGCTAAACCATCCGCACCGAGGTCATCACTCAGTTTCCAGTTACCATTATTGTCGATCCCGTCGTTTGATGTATCCCAAAAATTAACTTCATATTTATGACCTGTGAGGGCCGTAACGTCAATGGTTTTAAAATCGACACTACCAAAACCGTCTCCCGCCAAATGTTCCACAGCGCCGCTCATCTTAGGCGCTTTATAACCAGCAACCGCACTGCGGGGTGTTACTTTTGCCGTATTAATATCGAGGACTACATCTCCGCTGCCAAGCTGTGTAATCTTCTTGGTGCATTCTGCCGGAATAACACCAAGGGAATCAACGCCTTTATCATACGAAACGACGGCATAATAATATGTTTGACCGTTTTCAACATCTTTGTCCACATAGGTATGCTGCAACCCTGTTTCTTCGCCGAGAT
>JANTFQ010000167.1 GCA_024763405.1 Calditrichaceae bacterium | reverse complement strand
AAAAAATTGCAGGAAGAAAAGCAGAGTGTTTTGATGGTGGGAGACGGCCTGAATGATGCCGGTGCTTTAAAGCAGAGCGACGCCGGTATCTCGCTAACCGAAGATGTAAACAGTTTTTCGCCGGCCAGCGATGCCGTTCTGGATGCGGGTCGTTTAAACCGTTTAGCCGATTTTATCACTTTTTCAAAAAAGAGTATGCGCATCATTCTGATCAGCTTTATCATCTCTTTTATTTATAATATTACGGGAATGTATTTTGCCGTACAGGGTACGCTTTCGCCCTTAATTGCCGCGGTGCTTATGCCGATCAGTTCGATTTCGGTTGTGGCGTTTACAACCGGCGGTGTGATGCTGCTGGCGCGTAAAATGAATTTTAAACTGTCCGGCGAGGGGGCGGCGTTATGAGCGTGCTAATGGTATTAATTCCGTTGAGCCTGCTGGCGGCAATGGGTTTTTTAGCGGCCTTCATCTGGGCCGTTAAAAGCGGTCAGTTTGATGATTATGAAACACCTTCCATGAGGATGTTGATGGATAATAAAACGAATAAATCTGAAGATAACAAAAAGTAAGGAGCAGGGAGCCTTT
Source organism: Calditrichaceae bacterium (assembly GCA_024763405.1). Lineage (GTDB taxonomy): Bacteria > Calditrichota > Calditrichia > Calditrichales > Calditrichaceae > JANTFQ01. Next base: position 5,053 of record JANTFQ010000167.1, on the reverse strand, counting down.
TATGGGAAAGCTGGAAACCTTTTATTACGACAATAAAATTGTACGAGATTTTGCAATTGCAACCGCGGTTTGGGGTGTTGTGGGAATGCTCGTTGGTTTAATTGTAGCCATTGAAATTTACTGGCCGGCGATGAGTATGGATGTATCCTGGCTGGTGTTCAGCCGGTTGCGTCCGCTGCATACCAATGCCGCGATCTTTGCCTTTGTGGGCAATGGAATTTTTATGGGTGCGTACTATTCGTTGCAGCGCCTTTTAAAGACGCGAATGTTCAGTGACACATTGTCCAGGATTCATTTCTGGGGCTGGCAGATTATTATTCTTTCGGCAGCCATTACCTTGCCGCTTGGAATTACCATGAGTAAAGAATACGCGGAACTGGAATGGCCCATTGATGTTCTGATTACGATTATCTGGGTTGTCTTTGGCACAAACATGATTGGGACCATCCTTAAGCGCCGTGAAAAACATATGTATGTGGCCATCTGGTTTTACATTGCCACCTTTTTTACGGTAGCGATTCTGCATCTCGGAAATTCCATCGAGCTTCCGGTCAGTTTCCTAAAAAGCTACCCGGTTTATGCCGGTGTGCAGGATGCCCTGGTACAATGGTGGTACGGCCATAATGCTGTAGCCTTTTTCCTTACAACGCCGTACCTGGGGCTGATGTACTATTATTTACCCAAGGCGGCCAATCGTCCCATCTATTCCTATCGTTTATCGATTATTCACTTTTGGGCATTAATATTTTTATATATCTGGGCCGGCCCGCATCATCTGCTCTATACCGCTCTTCCGGACTGGGCTCAATCTTTGGGCACCGTCTTTTCGGTGATGCTTATCGCGCCTTCCTGGGGTGGTATGCTAAATGGTTTGCTGACCTTACGCGGCGCCTGGGATCGCGTTCGGGAGGATCCGATTTTAAAATTTATGGTCGTGGCGGTAACCGCTTATGGTATGTCTACCTTTGAAGGACCGATGCTGGCCATTAAAAACATCAATGCTTTATCGCATTATACAGACTGGACCGTTGCCCATGTGCATATAGGTACCCTCGGTTGGAATGGCTTGTTAACCTTTGGAATTCTCTACTGGCTTATTCCTAAATTATATAATACGAAACTTTATTCCGTTAAGGGCGCCAATTTTCATTTTTGGATTGCCACTCTGGGAATGATTTTTTATGTGATTCCTTTGTATTGGGCCGGCGTCACTCAGGGCTTAATGTGGAAACAATTTACGGCAGAAGGTTTTCTGAAATATCCAATTTTCTTAGAAACGGTTTTACAGATAATTCCGATGTACTGGATCCGCTCTCTTGGCGGACTGATGTACCTGACCGGCGCCATCTATATGGTCTATATTCTGTATAAAACGGCGAAGAGTGGTTCTTTAACGGCCAATGAAAAAGCCGAAGCGCCCGCCCTTGTTGTGGATACGGGAGCCGGATTAAAAGAGGAGAAGGGACATTGGCACCGTTGGCTGGAAGGTCGTCCTACTCAATTCTTTGTGCTCACCGTGGTGGTAGTGCTTATCGGCGGTCTGGTAGAAATTGTTCCTATGTATCTGATAAAATCCAATGTACCGACCATATCCAGCGTTCAGCCATACACGCCGCTGGAGCTGGAAGGCCGGGATATTTATGTACGCGAAGGCTGTTACCTTTGCCATTCGCAGATGATCCGTCCGTTCCGTAACGAAACCGAACGTTACGGCGAATATTCCAAAGCCGGTGAATTTGTGTACGATCATCCATTCCAATGGGGTTCTAAGCGAACCGGTCCCGATTTACACCGCGTAGGCGGAAAATATCCGGATGCCTGGCACTATAATCATATGCTAGAGCCGACATCCATGTCACCGGGATCTATAATGCCGCCATTTAAATGGATTATCGAAGATGATCTGAATGTCTCCCATACCGCAGCGAAAATCCGCGCGATGCAAACCCTTGGTGTGCCTTATCCCGAAGGGTATGACGAAGTTGCCCTGGATGACCTGAAACAACAGGCGAATAAAATTGCTATGGGTCTAAAAGACAGCGGTATCGAAGTTGAATCCGGAAAAGAAATTATTGCCCTTATCGCCTACTTACAGCGTTTGGGGATTGATATTAAGGGTGAAAGTGCAAACGCACTAATCACGAAATAAGAAAGACTGAGAGAAATTATGATAAGTGACATGTTAGCTACTATTCCCGGGGGAACGACGTTTCAGATCATTGCATTTCTGATTTTTTTCCCGGTTTTTATTGGTGTTGTAATTTGGGCTTTCCGGGCAAATAAGGACTATCTGTCAAAAATGAGCAGACTCCCGCTGGAAAATGATGGCCTGGTTGAAAGTAAAATTGGAGAATAGCAGAATGGCAAAGAAAAAAGATGTACTGTTAGACCATGAATATGATGGAATCCGGGAGCTGGATAATGAATTGCCGCCGTGGTGGGTATACCTTTTCTGGATAACCATTGTTTTTGCAGTTGTCTATATGTTCCACTATCATGTGTTTAAAACAGGTGATTTGCAGATAGCGGAATATAACAAGGAAATTGATCCGAACTGGGAGCCTCCGGAAATGGATGAAAACGGAAATTTAATTAGCATTTACCGTTCTCCGTTTAGCAGTCCCAAGGGGGATATAACACCCTTTATTCAAAAACAATTCGCCTCCTTTGTTGGGCCGGATTTAACCTCGGACGCGTTAATTATGGAAGCAATGCGCCGTTCGGATGAAAAGACGCTGAATAAACTAAAGGCTGATTTCCCTGAGTTGTTTAAACAACTCAGTGCCGGCGGTGCGGCAATCATTCCTAAAAAAGCAGCCGTCAAAGAGACCATTGAACCAATGGAAGCGTTGACGGATGCGGCCAGCATTAGTAAAGGGAAGGAGCTCTTTACCAAAAACTGCGTTAGTTGTCATGGTGCACAGGGGCAGGGTGGTATCGGTCCGAACCTGACGGATGACTACTGGATTCATGGCGCCGGTATGGCGCATGTGGCGCACACGATTACCGTCGGTGTTCCGGCAAAAGGGATGATCACCTGGAGAGGCGTATTATCACCGGATCAAATCAAGCAGGCAGCCAGTTATATTTTAACGCTGCATGGCACAAATCCACCCAATCCAAAAGCACCGCAGGGTGAAAAATTTGAATATCCATTACAATAAGAGCGCATTTACCGCTACCGGGAATTAAAGATTATGGCAGATACAGAGCAGTACAGAGACAGTGTTTCGACGATTGATAAAGAAGGAAAGCGCGTTTGGGTTTTTCCTAAAAAGCCTAAAGGAAACCTCTACCGCTGGCGGACAGCGGTAAGTGTTTTTTTGCTGGCCATTCTGTTTGGCACCCCCTTTGTCAAAATAAACGGTCAGCCTCTGCTGCTCCTGAATATCATCGAACGCAAGTTTGTGATTTTTGGAATGCCGTTCTGGCCCCAGGATTTTTATATCTTTATGGTGGCCACCATAACCATCGTAGTATTTGTCGTTTTGTTTACCGTGGTGTTCGGACGTCTCTGGTGCGGTTGGGCCTGTCCGCAGACGATTTTTATGGAGATGATTTTCCGTAAAATCGAATATCTGATTGAAGGAAACGCCGCCGCACAACGCAAACTGAATGCAGCGCCAATGTCTGCCGAAAAGTTTTTTAAGAAGGCGCTGAAGCATGGAATCTTCTTTGCTCTTTCGGTTCTGCTGTCGAATATCTTTTTAGCCTATATAATCGGAATCGAAGATCTTAAGGAATTAATCACCTCTTCTCCGGCAGAACATCTTACCGGATTTCTGGTGATGCTGCTTTTCAGTGCAGCCTTTTATTGGGTTTATGCGTTCTTCCGGGAACAGATTTGTACCATGGTATGCCCTTACGGACGTCTCCAGGGAGTACTGCTCGATAAAAAGACCATTGTGGTGGCCTATGATTTTCTGCGTGGTGAACCCCGTAAAAAGGGCAAGAAAACAGAAGGTGCAGGAGACTGTGTGGATTGTAATATGTGCGTTGATGTCTGTCCCACCGGCATCGACATCCGCAATGGAACGCAGCTTGAATGTGTAAATTGTACCGCCTGCATCGATGCCTGTAACGGTGTGATGGATAAAGTGAAAAGGCCGCGTGGCCTTATCCGCTATGATTCGTACGAGGGTATTCAAAAGGGGACTAAGCTTTCGTTTAGCGCACGAATTATGGGCTATTCCGCGATCCTGCTGATCCTGCTTACCGCGCTGATTCTGCTGTTTACAAATCGCAGCGCATTAGACGCTACCGTCCTGCGAACCCCCGGTGTTTTATTTCAGGAACTTCCCGATGGCAGGCTGAGTAATTTATATAATATTAAAGTGGTCAATAAAACCTTTGATGAAAAACCACTTGAACTGCAGATGATTTCGCCCAAAGGAGAAATTGAAATTATTGGCGGCGAACTGACTGCTCCTCCGGGCAGTCTCTGTGAATCTTCTTTTTTTATTAAGTTAGATAAAAAAGATGTCCCCTTTAGAGTAACCCCGGTCGTATTTGTGGTTAAGAGCGGGGGAATTATTCTGGAAGAAATAAAGAGCTCCTTTTTAGGACCGGCTCGTCAGAAAGGCAGATAAACACAATGAAAAAAGAGAACTACTGGCCGGTAGGCATCACCGTATTCCTTATTTTCTTCGTAATCGCAAATGTCGCGTTCCTCATTTTTGCATTGGGGATTGAGACGAATCTGGTTTCCGAAAACTACTATGAAGATGAATTGGTTTACCAAAAACAGATAGACCGCATACAAAATGCACGACAGCTCAAAGATCCCCTGCAGATTGAACTGCAAAAATCCGGGCAGCTCTTACTGCAATTCCCGGAAGAAATTTCCGGTTCCGAAATTGACGGTACCGTTCTGCTCTTTCGTCCCGACGATAAATACAAAGACAACCGCATTCCGGTTCGAGTGGATGAAGAACGCCGGCAATGGGTTGATATGAGTGGTTATAAAAAAGGGAAGTGGAAGGTTAAGGTCTTCTGGAATGACCGCACCACAAAATATTATAATGAAGCGCCCGTTTTTATTGAATAGTTTTAA
>JANTFQ010000166.1 GCA_024763405.1 Calditrichaceae bacterium | reverse complement strand
ACCCTTCGACTTCGCTCAGGGTACAGAAGTGGGTTGGTTTTAAGTTCCTATAAAATAGACATCGCTCTTCACATTGATATCACTGACATTAATTGACCATTTCCAATTCTAAACCGAATACTAATGATCTGTGTGTTTTAAAAGAAAAAGAATTCTGGAAAAGCAGGGAATGCACCACTGCAGCATCCACACGATCGACGCACTCCGGGGCGGCATCAAATTTCTGTACACTTGCATTAAGTTGATACGTAACCGGTCTTTCATCATACAGACCGATTGGTTCTGTCTCTTAATTTGATTAAATTCAAACCGTATTTTGGAAACAATTATGAATATTACAGAAAAAACCAGGCGCATTAAAAATCTGGCGCTCGAAGCCGGGTTTGATAAAACGGGCGTCGCCGCGGCAGCAGTTCTACCACAGGCGCAATATTTAAAAACCTGGCTGGCAGAAGGCCGCCACGGCGAAATGCAGTGGATGGAAAACTATCTCGACAAACGGTTAGACATCCGCAAACTGTATCCGCAGGCCCGCTCTGTAATAATGGTCGCACATAATTATTTTACACCCCATCAGCACAGTGCAGACAAATCTACCGGCAAGATCAGCCGTTATGCCTGGGGACGGGATTACCACACGATAATTAAGAAAAAACTTAAACGGCTCCTGCAAGAATTTAAGGAGTTAGATCCAAAAATTGAGGGCCAAATTTTTTGTGACACGGCGCCTGTGCAGGAAAAACTCTGGGCGGTGCAGGCTGGGCTGGGCTGGCAGGGAAAGAATACAAATCTGCTCACGAAGGGATTTGGCTCCTGGCTGTTTTTGGGCGGAATCGTCATTAATCAGGAACTGGAATATGATGATCCGTTGCCGGATTATTGCGGCAACTGTACCGCCTGCATCGACGCCTGTCCAACCTCAGCACTGAAACCCTATCAATTGGATGCCCGGCGCTGTCTGTCGTATCTGACCATTGAATACTGGAATAAACCGATTCCGTCTGAATTTTTTAGTAAAATGAACAACTGGGTTTTCGGCTGTGATATTTGTCAGGATGTGTGTCCCTGGAATCGTAAAGCAAAACCGACCGCTGAACCTAAGTATCATCCTTCTCCCGAAAACAGGGCGCCGAAACTGCAAGCTCTGGCCGAACTGGACGAAGCGGCCTTTAAAAAGCGCTTTAAAAAGAGTCCGGTATTTCGGGCCAAATTTCAAAATTTTTTACGCAATGTAAAAATTATTTCCGGGCTTGGAATTTAAAGACACAGACTTTCCCAAACACGCGTATTGATAACCATTTAATTTTTTCCAAAAAACAAGCAACCAACTGAATGCAGGCCACTTGTTGCACGACTCTTGTATTTTCTTCCAGAGCGTTGTTTGCAATGGACCCGATTTCAATTAATGCGCATCTGTAATAGGTAGATTACGGAATTCCAAATGCGTATTATGAACACCCAAAATTTGTAGTAATGCAATTTTTTTAGCGGCAGACGGGACTTTGTCAAAGTGTAGTTCCATTGGTACAGATAATCCGGCTACTATTTTCTTTTTAACAGATTCATATTTACTGAGGCCCTTCATTTTATGCACGCGGTTTGCAAATTTGACCAGAGAGATTCTGCTTTCAGCACCGGTGTCATCGAATAGCTGGGTTTTATATTGGTGGCCATAAATTACTGAAAAAGTCGCATCATCTTCGGAAATATTTTTTATCTGTAAACGGCAGATCACTTTTCTTCCCTGGCGTATGGCAGAAATAAATTCCACACGGAATGGATTAGATAAGACAACCTGTTCTGTAGTATAATTTGGGTTTGAACCGTTCCTTTTATCATTTGCAACGGTAGCCATCAGTCTGCGAATCGTTTCATCTTTGGGCAGCATTACGGCAGCAACAGCAAATACTTTTCCGGTCAGGGTTGAGATCAAGCGGGCATTGATTTTTACAGTTTTGCCCAGATCCGTAATAGTTCCTGTTGCAATGGCCTGAACACCAAGTAATTTGCCCAGTTTTACCACCGATGCCTCATCCAGAATGCCGGTTAAAGATAACTCTTGTTCCTGCAATACTCTGTTTAACAGCTGACGTTCAATAACTTCAAATTCACCGCTACGGAACAGACGAGTGATAAGTTCTTCTGCTACATAGCGACCCAAATGCGTTGTCCGCCCTTGAAGATTCGAAAATTCAATGACGGCAATTTTTGAACTCTGTTCTTTATTCAAACTTAAAATGATTTGATCCGTTAGATCTTGTAATCGTGTCTCAATGGTCACCTTTGCTTTTTTTGTTCTTTGTTTTTTTACGCTACTACAGCTAGGTAATAAAACAGCGATGAGCAGCAAAAAAGAAAAAAATATGCGCATCGTAGTCTCCCTTCAATTAATTGTGTCCGCCAGAGGTGTATGTTTCTTCCATTGTCCAGCTTTTATCACAGTCCACACAATGATAGGTTACCAGATACTTTTTATTTGTCCATCGTTTTTTGGATTTGCTGCCGTCTGTATAAGTAGTTGTCTCTGTGTTGTGAACCGTACCAATATGCTGTACGTCAGTAATTTCAACAGTCCACATTTTGTGACAATAACGGCAACGGTGGCGGTAAATAAGGCTCCAGAAACTACCAATGAAAATAATCATACCAAGAATTTGTCCCAGCATTTGCAGAGTTGGACTGAATTCCATTGGTGGGTAGGAACGGTACCAGTGGGTATTTCCCAGAAATACAAGTGCTATAAAAAAAATAAGCACACTGCCAATGAGTTTTACCGGCAGGTTGGGCAGAAGGCGGATTTTGGCTATCCCGTATGCGGCCAGGTAACCTAAAACAAAGGGGACACAAAGCCAGAGCAGAACAATTAAGTAATACAATAACGAACCGAAAAACCCGGTATTTTGATACCAGGCATAAAGCCACCACATAGGATGGTACAGAAAAGCAACCGCTCCTTCTCTTACCTGTCCTTCGGGACGAACCCAGCGTTGATTAACCCAGCCCACAACTCCGTCTTTAGTTTTTATTTTGGTTTTTCCTTCAACTTTTTCCAGTTGATAAACCGTATCCCACTTGGCAGCTTTCCCGATAATCAGATTTTTCCCTTCCTGGCTTTTATGATCCGATACAATACCGCAGGAATGCATCATAATTGATGCTTCAGAAGGAACTGGTTTAACTAAATGTGTTGGAAGCCAGCCCACAACACCATCTTCCGTAGTCACTTCGTAGTATTGACCATAGATGGACTTTTTTTTAATTTTTTGTCCTTTCTTAACATTTCTAATTTCTTCGGCATCGGTATCTGGTTCTGCTAGCAGCTTTCCATTGGCAGCAACAAACAGATAGCCTTCTTCCTCAGCCTGAAGTGCTTTTTTTTGTTGTTCCAGATAGGCCCAGCCGGTTTTACCTCCGCCCAAATCCAAGAGTTGCCAGGCACCTTTTTTTCCCAAAACAGTTACAGTGCTCATAGCACTTAATCGGGTAAGCGGTGCTGTTTTCTTATCCGGTTTTGCAAAGACTTGTGTTTCAGCGACAAATGTGGCTTGTTCCGGTTCGACTGGCAGGAATGCGCCGCGTGCCGCAAACCCAACAATGCCTTCGCTTGTACGCACCATATATTTTTTCTTGAAATAATCTAAAGGTTCAACTATTGTTCCTTTCGAAATTTGTGCTCCTTTTGGATGGCGTAGATCATCGTTAAGTGCAAGTTTAAACCGGTTTTTTGCTTTTAAGGCCACTGGTAACTGGGGGCGATCCATCCAGCCGATCTTTCCTGATTCAACCGCTATTTTATACCAACCGTTTGTATATTCTAACGGAACGTAACGGCTGCCGGCTTCAACCCAATCCAATTGTCGGGAGTCAAATTGAGGCGCATTTAGAAGACGACCGGCACGTTGTGAATAGAGGATACCGGATATAACGGTTCGTACATTGCGAATCCACCCTTCACGTCCATCTGCCAAACGTACCCGATACCATTTCCCTTCCTGTTTTAGCAACATGGCAGATACATTTAAACGCAATTCAATAATGATTTCCGAACGAATATTCTTTTCAGTCATAAGGCGGCCGCTTACAAGAACCGCATTTTTGACTAACGGTATTTTTGCGTGCCAGTTACGTACCCAACCGATTGTTCCATCTTTAAGTTCAATCTGGTAAAATCCATTTTTCTGATTAAGGCAGGTATAGGTTTCACCCTTTTTTACTTTGCCAACAGGTGCCGTAAAATCGGAAGCTTTCGTGTGTATTGAAGCATTTTTAGTGATGGTTACAGGTAGTTGCTTCAGAAGAAAATCTTGCCCGAAAAGTAAGTTAGAGGTTAATAATACCAGCAGAATAATCCAGCGTTTCATGTATGCCTCCTAATTATATAATGAGAAATAGAAAGTTATCATTCTGTTAAAATCAAGAAATAAAAGAACAAATAAAAATACCACTTATAACAAAGAGAGCTATTTAAATATAACTAATTATTTTATAATATTCAATATGTAAAGCACTTGTTTTTCGAGTGCTTTGAAGGGTATTATGATTTTGGGTGTGTACAATAATTGTTAATTTGTTTAAGCTGCTCCGCACTCCACCGACCTTTGATATTGACAGATTGCCAAAGCTAAGGAGCATATTATGTCCGCAAGAATAACGTTTCCCGAAGTACATCCGCAAAAGCAAACGGAGTATCCTGCCCGGAGCCGCAAAGAAAGCAGTGCCGCTGCACCAGTACCTAAAGAGGATACTTTTGTACAAACAAAACCGGTTATTCCAGATGTATATGATCGTTTGGGTAAGATACAGAATGTTGCAAAAAAAGCGGATAATCTGCTGGACCGTTTTCAGCAGATGCGCAATACGGTGGAACAGCAGATGGATGCTTTGTTTTCATCTTTTAAAGAAACGGATGAAAATAAAGAATTGGCCGGAATGGCGAAAGAAGAACTGGGTGATTATTTCAAAGAAAATCCGGAAGCGCTGCAGGAAATTGCAGACGGGAATATGCCGGAATACTGGAATGTGCAAAATACTGCTTCCCGGATGTTTGACATTGTCACCGCCGGTTTCAATAGCGAAACAGATATTGAGGGTTTTTATAATAAAGCGCTGGATTTTGTGCATCAGGCCTATGATGAAGTGCAGCTAATGATCGGATTTGATTTTCCGCCGCTGGTGCAGGATACGAAGGAAGCCCTGCTGAATGGCCTGGAACAGTTGAAAGACGGGGTTCCGGTTGATGAAATCACCTTTGGCTAAACGTTGATGTACGGAATTATCAGGTGTTGTTTACCCCATTTTGTTTACCCTGTCTAAAGGAAATTAAACCTGAATTTACTGCAAACTGTCAAATAATCTAAAACATTGATTCCTGCAGACCGCTTTGCTGCTAACCTTAAAAAGCGGTGCCCCTAAAATCCTTCCCACCGAAACCTTTTTGCATCATATTTACGAATCCTTTAACTTGCCCGCTCATAAAAAGGCGCTATTTCATGATCCAGACAAACGAACTGATTGTATCCCGCTTACTCCGCTCTCTTACCCCGCGGCGGCTGTATAATTTAATTTTAACCGGAAGTTCCTTTCTGCTGTCCGCCGCATTGCGAAAAAATATCCTCTGGGGAAAGCCTTCTATTTTAACCATCGAGCCGACCAATTTATGTAATTTGCGTTGCCC